>JBGSYX010000045.1:0-4777 GCA_041750735.1 Cyclobacteriaceae bacterium | reverse complement strand
ATAAGTCCTTTGGCCGCAGCAGGATCTTGCCTTGCCAAATTTAGATGTTTCCAACTGTGCGGCATCACTTCATGACCTCGCTTTGCCAGATCATTCCAAAGCATAAAATCGCCCATTAATCCGGGTAAAATCCATTGATCTACCGCCTGAAATTCCGGTAAATGTCCTGATGCGATGATATTGAGGCAGGCCTTCAGGCCGAATTGTTCATGGATTTCGGCCAGTTTAATGAAGGACTTTTTAAAGCCATCGTCGAAACTGAACGTAATGATATGGGTTTTAGCAGCTTGTGAAGGTTTGAATCTGAGTCCAAGCCCGAGTGTAGCTGCTGTGTTTATTTTTAAAAATTGTCGTCTTTTCATCATTGGAGAAAGATACAAAATTCCAAAAGGAAGGCACAGTCGATCATATTTTAGTTTTCCGGAACCGGCTTCCCTTTGGTTCTAAATTGTTTACCGCGTAACTATTTGTTGCTTTCAAATTCATTTAATCACATTTTCCCCGGGATGTAATTCCATGGTTTTTCCATTAAAATTACCCTGGCCCGACATCCCCTGGGGTAGGATAACTTTGCCGGTTAGTTTGTCATTTTTCATACGATAGCTCACTTCAATCCTGCCTTTCGGATGGGGCACGGAAGCATTAATGGATTGCAGATTTCCAGGATGAGGACTAATTTTTACTGAATTAAATCCGATATCCGCCGGTTTGATACCGCACACGAGGCTCAGCACATAGTACGAAGGATGTGCTGCCCAGGCATGACAATCGGAGCGGTCGTGCGAGGCAAAGCCGGTTTCGCCGGCAGTAGTATGTCCACGATCCAGAAAAGTGTACCAAAAGTCCAGATGATTCAAAAACGCATCTTCCATACCGGCTTTTTCCATTGCTTTAAACAGGAAGAATGAAAAGTAAGAACTTGCGTATTCATCAAATTTGTCATAGGTAAGAATGCGCTGCATGAGGTCTTTCTGCTCATTTTCAGGTAATATATCGCAAAGGATAGCCAATATATTTGTGTGTTGTGAATAGATTTCCTGGTCCGGGGAATCCTTAAAAAGCTGTTTTTCCGTATTCCAATACTGGGTTTTCACTGCTTTTTTAACCTCGACAGCCAAATCGCGCCATTTGGTGGCCTTGGTATTTTCACCGATCTGGTCATAAAGGTCAGCGGCACAGTCGAGTGTATGCACAAAAAATAAGGTCATCTGGGCCGAATGTTGAATCACACCGTTTTCATCCGCACGTGGTAAGCGTCCCTTAGTAATGCTCCAATCAATAAAATTCATCCCGCTGATTTGGCCGAGTATGCCCAGGGATTCATCCATGTGCAGCTCGAAAAAGCGTAGAATACGTTCGATATTTCCGACAAATGGCATGATATACTCTTTATCACCCCTGAGCCGGTAGTAGTCATCCAATGACTGAATCCAGCTCAGCGACCAGGTGCCGTTATCCCAAAACACCCTCGAAGAAGGGTAGGCAGAATGCAGAAGTCCCGTCTCCTTGTTTTCCGACTGCGGGTAAAGGCGCATCACTTCGCGAAATAGCCTGTCGTCGGTGGAATTGTACACCGAGTTCATGCCGATGGGTCTGTTGTCACCACCATAGCTCAATTGCTCGTAATAGGGAGTGTCGTAATACGTTTCTCCCGAACACATTTGCAGTGTGCGCAGGCAGATTTCAAATATGTCATTGAGCTGCTCATTGTCACTCTTAAAAGTCGCCATTTCGGGATAAGGATAGCCGGAGTATTCCGTCTGATGAGAAATGATTTCCAATGGATTTTCTGAGGTTTTAATTATTAGTTGAACATAGCGAAAGCATCTCTTCCACAGTGGCCGGAAGACTCGTTCACCTCCATCGGGACGGAAAACATCCCAAACTCCATACATCGTTTTATTAAAGACCGAATCACGATGTGCCTTTAGGTTCACCTCCTCGTAAAGCGCTTCGGCGTATTTCACCTGGATGCTGCTTGCTGCACCGCCATTAACGGCTAATTCCGGATAACCCATGGTAAGTACTCCATAATCGAGCAAAATTTTAGTCTCTGAATTAGCAGGAATGGTCCAACTCGATTTCCCATCCAGAAATCCCTTTGGCGCTTCAGTACCTGTTGTCAGCCTAACTTGTTTTGGATTGACTAAGTGGTTTTCCATAAAAGGAATATTCCGGGGCACCAGGTTCCATGGCGCGGCACCGTCAAATCTCAATACTTCTGCATGCACCCAACTACGATCGTCAAATGTGCCCGTTTCCCAGCCCCATGGATATTTATTGGCATCTATGTCGTCGCCAGGACCGCAGGCATAATACCCATAAAACCATCGCTCCCTGAACAACATCTCGTCATAAGAAATCGGACTGTAAGCCGGATTTTGAAGTGTGCACCAACTGGAATCGGTATTGATTTCAGAAAATTTCGGATCTTCACTTTTCAGGAAAAAGGCAGTCTGCACCGAAATAAGCGCATCGGGACGGTTTTTACCAGCATTATAAACAAGCGCAGCTAACTGGTTTTTTCCTTTCACTAAATATGGTGCAATATCGATCATATCATATTTATAAGTTTTCAAATCACCTTTCGCTGGCCCATAACACACACGCTGTCCATTTACAAAAAGATTGTAACGGTTGTCGGCGGAGACATGAACGATAAGTTTTTCTGGAATTTCATCATACTGTATAGCCTTACGGAAATGATATACGCCATAGTTAGTGACACTCGCTGTTGGGTAGGTGATCCAGGGGGCCTGATATACTTCCTGGGCTGTAACTGAAATCCAGAAAAGATTTATAAAGAAAAGCAGGGACAGTTTTTTCATAATCGGATGATTCAATTTAGCTATTGTTGATGTCCGGCGACGTGTGCCTCACCTAAATTCATCACTTTATCATAATGATACAATGCCCTCACGGAATCGGGATGATTCTCGCGCCAGATGAAACCCGCCCAAGTCATAAACCACGTCCACTGCGGCTGCTGATCTATGATTTGCCAGGAAGGCAACACACCACATTCCCCGATAGCGATAGGCTTGCCTTGGCCAAGTTCAAGTAGTTGATCATGATGCGACTGCTTATAATCGTTTTTATAAATATCTGCGGCGAGTATATCTACGTATTCATCTCCGGGATAGTAGAGTTGATAATCATAGGCCTGGTCATTTTCCCAATCGCGGGGACCGTTAGCATTCCACACCCAAATCAGGTTATTCAACTTGTGATAGTCCACATAGCGGTCGTACATGATCTTCCAGAGTTTAGCAAATCCATCCTCACCTTTGCGATCGCCATACCAAAACCAGATGCCGTTCATTTCATGATAAGGACGCCAAAGCACGGGAATGTTCCTTTCTTGTAGTTGCTTCAGATATCCGGCAACTTTATCGATTTTTTCGATCAACATAGTGTTATACGGTGTGCCCGGCGTGATAATTTCCTGCCATTGCTCATCTGTGACACGGCCTTTTACGCTGTGCTGAAACCCCAGACTGTCGTGGTCGAAGGGTTTTACCTGGTGATACATAAGGGTGATGATGCTTCCTTTTTCATATTGATGGATGGCTTCGTCCACAACCTCTTGTCCGGTATCGCGCTCACCTTTCCCCAGGGGCAACATGTCCGAACCCCATATGGCCGGATATACGCCAGTGATGGATTTTACGGAATCAGTAGAGCGAAGTAATTCATTTCCATAATTATGTTGGCCCGAAAGAATGGAAGTGCCTTCGATGGAATACAGGTAACTCAAAAGCTCCCGCGCTTCTTTTGTGGCGTTTGGGTTCACAGGGCGGGGATGTTCAGGCTTAGCGTTGCAGGAAACTATTACTATCGCCAGAAAAAAAAGGTGTATATTTTTCATAAACAGAAACTTTGGTTTTTTTATCCAAACTAACATATTGCCGCGATTCGAGCACCCTGCGCTATCCTGATTTTCACACTCTGATGGATCATGGTTTGTTTGCAGGCCAACTATCCCGGATAAATTTTAAGCCTTGTTCGCAAGCCAGGTGTAAAAAATTTTAAATTCACCCAATGAAAAAAGTGATCATCGGAATACATGGATTGGGCAATAAGCCAGATCACCACACAGAGTCGCGGTGGTGGAAAGAGGCTATGAGAGAAGGACTAGAGAGGATTGGCAAAACTCCATGGATTCCAAAATTCGAATTGGTCTATTGGGCCGACCTGTTGTACGAAAAACCACTGGATCTGCTGGTCAAAGATACTGAGGATGCGTTGTATGTAAAAGAGCCCTATTTGCCAGGGTCAAAAGAAGCATCTTTAAAGGAAAATAATGCTTTTAGAAGAAGGGTGTTAGAATTTATTGAATACCAACTCGACAAGCTAATACTCAACAAAGACTATTCGATCAACTACTCCTCCATAGCCGACAGGATTGTACGTCGGTACTTTTTGGACCTGGAGGCATATTATGCAGATCGGTTCAGCGACTCCAGGGGATCACATTTAAGAGTTCGTGCTAGTATTCGATCAAGGCTGGCGACAGTTATAAAAAAATACCAGGGATATGAGATATTGCTTATTGGCCATTCAATGGGGTCGATTATCGCTTATGACGTGCTGACATTTATACTTCCGTTGGAAACCATCGACAGGTTTATCACAATCGGGTCGCCACTTGGTTTTCCTGTAGTTCAGGGCAAAATAGCCGCCGAATGGAAGGAAACCGGTTTGGGCATACGAAAAATGAAAGTCCCGCCGGGCATCACCAAGAAATGGCACAATTTTGCTGACTTACACGACAGGG
>JBGSYX010000044.1:0-2137 GCA_041750735.1 Cyclobacteriaceae bacterium | reverse complement strand
ATCTTCCCTGGCACAGAGGTCAGCTATCCAGTACCAGGTGAACATGCACTCGACAGCTACGACAATGTCTTCCCTGAAGGGCTCTACAGCATTGAGAAAGACCTCGGAGTCGGTATTAATGTTCCGGTGCAATCTGATCTCTCCCGTTTGATCCAGGACACAGAGATAAATTTTTCTGGCATGAAGATCGATTCCGCAATAAAATTTGTGCTGTTTGGTGTAGAATCTCATACGGCTTCCTCCTCTGGTTTGAAATGTGATTTTATCAAAAGGCATTTTATCGTGCCTCAGGAGGAGGCCTTAAACAGTATCAGCCCAGTGAACCGGACGCGCGCATGACCGCCATGCATTCCTTAGGTCATACCGCGCGCGCCGGTTACTGGGAACGTTCGCAAATGAAAGGCGATTCCCCATGATTGATGGTTATGTGATATCCACCGATAAAGCGAGGCTTGATATTCTAGTCATTCATGACTTTTTGTGTAACAGATCTTATTAGGGACAAGGCCGGACAATTGAAACCGTACGGAAAAGCATCGAGAATTCATTATGCTTCGGCATATACTACGACAAGGACAATCAATTGGCTGGCTTTGCCAGGGTTGTATCTGATTTCACCATATTCGCATATTTGTTGGATCTATTTATTTTGGAAGGGCATCGGAAACGTGGTCTTGGGAAATGGTTTGTTGAACGCATTGTGAACGACCCTATTTTTAAAGATATCCGGTTCTGGCGTCTTGATACCAAAGATGCCCATGAGCTTTATAAAAAGTACGGTTTCCGGGAGCCAGCATTTCCAGAAAAAATCATGGAAAAGCGGAATGTTGCGAACCTTTCACTCCAGCCGACCGCAAACAGCCGCGTCGGCTGAGTTCGTCGTTATGCCCGAAGAAAGCACTTGCTTATGATAAATAATGTACGTTATAATGTACAAAATTTATGAACGTCGTGAGGTGTAAAATGCAACGATTAAAGATCGATCAAGATATCAAACCATTGTCTGAGGTAAGGATAGGTATCGCAAACTATATCAAGCAAGTTCGAGATACAAAGAGACCCGTGATAATCACACAACATGGAAAAGGGGTTGCCGTTTTATTGGATGCCTCTGAATATGAAAATATGCAGGAGAAACTTGAGCTTTTGACAGATGTTCAGACATCTCTCAGCCAACTCGCACATGGACAAGGAATTGCGCATGAAGAGGCAAAAGATCGAGTTTTGAAAAGAGTCCAAAAATGAAGATTGTTTGGTCGCCTTTGGCTATTGATAGAGCTTCGGAAATCGCTGAATATATAGCCATAGACAAGCCATCAGCAGCAGACAAATGGATCAACACTGTATTTTCAAAGGTGAAGCACCTGGAATCTTCACCCAAAAGCGGCCGGGTTGTTCCTGAGATTGGAAATGACCAATTTAGAGAGCTGATCTACGGCAATTATCGAATCGTATATCGTGTTGAAAAGAAACAGGTATCGATTCTTACAATCCGACATGGTAAACAGATATTGCCAATAGAAGAGATTATGGCATAACCCGTCATTCCACTGGAGCGCTACCGCGCCCGGTGAACTCTGCGTTAGCGGATCGGATCAACAATGCCTGAGAGAAATTGCAAATATCAGGTAGAGATCTTAGACCTGATTAATTCGGGACGATCGGAGTTGTCTCCACAAAAAAGCGAAAAGTACCTTGAAGAAGCTATAGTAAAGCCCCAGACCAGACGATTGAGTGGACGCGAAGAACTTCGGCGGCCCTGCGGGCAAGCTTTTTGGCGCGCCACTCAGCCTCACGGTTAGCCATAAGCGGGTTCCCATTTCGTGATCGCGGAGTTTGTTCCGATTCGAGAACGACGTCTTCATCACAAGTACCGATTATGGGGTGAGATACGATGCGCTTAATAGAAGTTACCTTTCGAATTTTTTCAGGGAGTATAGCATGACTCATCTTCTACAGTTGCCAAAAAATAGTTAGGCTATATCAGATAGATGTATGCCTTGAAAAAGTTCTTGGCACCACAGACTGCTCTTTGCAACATGTATTGCTTCATGCCACCTCCCGGATAGTCTGTGGGATGGCAACGCCGACAGCCTGGAAAATCTTCCCGCAGGTCCCGAGGCATTCACTCCTTATT
>JBGSYX010000043.1:0-4844 GCA_041750735.1 Cyclobacteriaceae bacterium | reverse complement strand
ATATGGATTACAACCAGAAGCGGAGTTTATAAATACGACCCACAGGATTCTTATGTAAAAACAATAGAAGAATACGACTATAGCCGGGAAAATGTCTGGAATCATTGGAATAGCATACAGCCCGATCCGGAAGGAAATATCCTGATTGCCAATAACTATCGCGGGTTGCTAAAATTTGATGGCATATCAGATCGGTATAGGGAAGTCCCCATTTCGGGTGGTTTCAAATTGAAAACTGTGGGATGGAATATCACCCTGACGGATTTCACGATTGATAAAAGCGGAATTTATTGGATCGGAAATCGATCGTTGGGACTAATAAAATACGATCCGGAGAAAAAACCTTTTGTGCACTATTCGCATGATGAAACCAATCCCGCAAGTCTAAGTAATGACGCTGTCTTTGGTTTATTAGCTTCGAGCGTAAAGCCGGGAATCTTGTATGTCGGCACCAGAGGTTTCGGCCTCAATATTTTTGATCAGCAAAAACAGACCTTTCGGCAGATAAAATACAAAGCGATAAATGATTACTACGGAGGTGCAGTGAGGAGCATAAAAGAGGACCCGGACGGCACACTTTGGCTGGGCACCTGGGGTGATGGTTTAATCGAACTGGATCAGAATTATAATGAGATTAGGCGATATACCTACAGTCCAAATTCTCCAACAAGTATTTCAGACGATAAAGTGCGTGTAATCAAGGGCGACAAAGCAGGGAACTTCTGGATCGGCACCAATAATGGCTTGAATTATTTTGAACCAAAGACTGGAAAATTCAAACGGATATATGGCAGGCAATCGCGTACTTATCCTAAAGAACTTATTGAAGAAATCGAAGGCGAATTATTGAGCGAAAACAAAATCGGGGACATACTTAAAGTTACCGACTATCAAAACCTAACCCAAACAATTGAAATTAAAGAAGCCGGTGAATATTTGGCAGTATCCGTCGGTGAAGGAACAGGCGGAGCTATGGCAGATTACGGATGGATAGAAAACGCTCAGCAGGACACAATATGGACTTCCATCAGATTTAATGATACATACTACGCCGGTGGGGCCGCCAAAAACAGAATATTGATTGACAGGATCACCCTTTCTGCCGGTACATACCTTCTTCGATATTTTTCCGATGACAGCCACAGCTATGACAAATGGAATGAGGCAGCCCCTGATCTCACGTCTTTGTATGGGATTGCGCTCGTGAAATTGAATGATCAGGAAGAGGGAAAGTCTATTGAAAAGCTCATGAAACAAAACGATGAGCAGCAAACCATAAGCGGTGTCAGCATCACTGCCATTTCCGTTGCCGATGATCATATCTGGTTGGGAACAGCTGCTGCAGGTTTGAATAGAATTGACTTTAAAAACAATGAAGTTATGGTCTATTCACATGATCCTGTCAATGAAAACTCACTCAACAGCAACGCGATCTTCGATGTTTATGAAGATGAATCCGGTTTGGTTTGGATCGCTACTGACGCTGGAATCTGTACGTTTGACCCAAAGACAGAAAAGTTTACACACTATACCGAAGAAGACGGTTTGCCTACGAACCTTACCGAATGTATCCTCCCCGGTGACAACGGCGAAATGTGGATTTCTACCCAGAGCGGATTGTCGCAAATGGTAATGAATGAGTCACTGGGAAAAGTCACTTTTATCAACTTCAACTCGGCTGACGGATTGGGTGGAGATGTTTTTTTATCGCAGGCAGCGGCACGAACTGCGGACGGAAAGTTTTATTTTGGAGGGGATCACGGACTCAATGCTGTGAGCAGAATAACGGCAAACCATGTCCCGCCGGATATCATTCTTACGGACTTGCTCATTTCCAATAAGTCCGTTTACGATTCAGGCGATGATTCACCGGTTATGATTGATTTAATAAACCTGACGGAATTGAATCTTTCCTATGACCAAAATAGTCTCAGTTTCGAATTTGCCGCTTTGCACTATGCCAATCCACAAAAAAACCAATACGCCCATATGCTCAAAGGCTATGACAAGGACTGGGTTTATGACAATCGTAACTATGCATCCTATACCAATCTGGATCCCGGAACTTATGAATTTGTCATCCGTGCTTCCAATGCCTACGGCGTTTGGAATGAAGAAGGCAAAACACTTCGAATCATTATTGCTGCCCCGTGGTATCGCACCTGGTGGGCATATGCAGCCTATTCTTTACTTTTACTATTGTGCGTATTCATTTTTGATCGCGTCATGCGTCGAAGGTTGATCTTGCAAGAACGCAAGCGAAGTCAGGAAAAAGAACTACTGCAAGCCCGGGAGATAGAAAAGGCGTATAGAGAACTGAAGGAAACCCAATCCCAGTTGATTCAGTCGGAGAAGATGGCATCCCTTGGCGAGCTCACCGCGGGCATAGCGCATGAGATTCAGAACCCGCTCAATTTTGTGAACAATTTTGCTGATGTGAGCAACGAGATGATCGGGGAGATGAATGAAGAACTTGAGAAAGGCGATATTCAGGCTGCAAAAGAAATAGCGGTTGATATTGGTAAAAACTTAGAAAAAATCCACTATCACGGACATAGGGCCAGCAGTATCGTTAAGGGCATGTTGGAGCATTCACGCACCGGAAATGGCCAAAAAGTATCAACAGACATCAATGCCTTAGCCGATGAATATTTGCGATTAGCATACCACGGCCTGCGGGCAAAGGACAAATCATTCCAGTCTGACTTCAAAACGGAATTCGATGAAAAGCTGCCAAAAATCCAGGTGGTTCCGCAGGACATCGGCAGGGTGATACTCAACCTGATCAATAATGCTTTTTACGTTGTGGATAAAAAAGCCAAATCAGGAGTCGAGGATTATAAGCCCGTGGTAACCGTCATTACCAAACTGTCCATCGCTGGCGGGGGTAAGGGGGTGGAAATCTCAGTCAAAGACAATGGCGATGGAATCCCAACACACGTTCGTGACAAGATATTCCAGCCCTTCTTCACCACCAAACCGACCGGCCAGGGAACCGGCTTGGGATTATCCCTGAGCTATGATATCGTGAAGGCGCATGGAGGGGAATTGAAGGTGGAGACGAAGGAAGGAGTGGGGACGGAATTTATTGTTCAGTTGCCTATTGTCTGAATCACATTATTCTGAATCACGGATTATGGGGATTACACGGATGGCACAGATTAAAAAGGAAATACAAAATGAGGGTATATGACGAAATCCGTGAAATCTATGAATCAGTGGCAAACCCCACCTACGGCGGGCAAGCGTGATTCCGATATATTTGTTTTTAACTATTATCCATAACCGATGAATTCAAAAAAGGAAAAACTGTTGCAGGAAGCCTACAACACCTTCATTGATCTCATGCTGTACGACTTTCCGATCGATCGTATTCATGAAATTGTTGATGAAAAGGTGACAGGCTATGGAACAACTAAGGACGAAAGGATTCTGGATATAGCCGGTTTACGCAAGCTTGTCGATGATCAGAGGACCCAGGGCGTTGGTATTGAATTTAAATACGACATAAAACCAGTAGGCAGGCAGATAATGGCCGACGAGAATGCTGCTCAATATGTCGATGAAGTTACCGTAATCATGATAATTGACGGGAATACCAATAAGATACCTCTTCGGCTCAGCACGTTGTTAGAGTTCAAAGAGACCACATGGAAAGTGGTTCATATCCATGGATCAGTAGCTGTAGAAACAGAGGATGATACCTGGCACCTAAACGAGTGGCAGCAAAAAAATGCCGAACTTCAAAAACTAGTTGATGAAAAAACAGCTGAATTGACCCATCAAAACAGAGAACTGCAAATTGAGGCTGCATTGGAAAGGGTACGCGCACGTGCCATGGCTATGCACAAAAGTGAGGAGCTTGCAGCAACAACAGCAGTCCTTTTTGAGCAATTTCACGAGCTGGACCCTAGTTCAGAACGGATAAATATTGGCATTGTCAAGGAAGAAGAAAACATCATAGAATTCTGGTCTACCGAGCAAGGGGGTAAACGAATCGATCAGTTTTTTAAAGCCGACATTAATGAACCCAGCACAGTTTCCAAGCTTTTTGCAGGCTGGAAAGCAGGCAGAGATACAATGATAATTGAGCAATCGGGTCAGGAGTTGAAAGATTGGCTTAAGTATCTAAAAGAGGTAATCGGTATGCCATTTAAGGCTGAACTTCTTCGCGATAAGCGTTATCAATATGTATCGTTTTTCTCACGCGGAATGATACTCACATCAAGTCAGCAACCGCTACTGGAGGGGAGTTTAAAGCTAATGCTACGTTTTGCCAAAGTCTTCGAGCAGGCCTACACCCGCTTCCTCGACCTGCAAAAAGCAGAAGCCCAAGCTAGAGAGGCGCAGATTGAAGCAGCGTTGGAAAGAGTCAGGGCGGAGGCTATGGCCATGCATAACAGCGATGACATGGGACGGTGTATCATAAAAATGTTTAGTGAACTCACTGCCTTTGGTGTGGATGAAGGCACACGCTTTGGTATAGGCATTCTAAACCATGATAATGAAAACAATCAGCTTTGGACGGCACGCAAGGATGGAGAGGAAATAAAAATGCATATAGGCAATCTGGATATGACCTTACACCCTTTGTTGAAAAGTGCACGAAAGGCGTGGAAAGAACAGACGCCCCTTCACAAGTATGTGTTGGAAGGAGAAGATTTGCTGAACTATTACAAAATGATTAATGAAGCTCCTGATTATAAACTTCAGGTAGCGATCGAAAAATTACCTGAAAGAGAAATTCATTACGGCTTCATATTCAATCATGGGTTTTTCTATGCTTTCTGTCCTAGTGAATTTCAACCTGAATTAATTGATATTACCCAACGATTTAGTTCGCT
>JBGSYX010000042.1:0-1717 GCA_041750735.1 Cyclobacteriaceae bacterium | reverse complement strand
TACCTCACTCCGATGGGTTTCTTTTGGAAAGACTTTTTCATAGGAATGCCACAAATCGCTCAAGGTGTTTGTCAAAATTATTGAAAACATTTACCAAACCGGACGAAAAGTTGCCGATAATTTCAAACAGACGATGCGGATTGTTCTTGATGAATTTCTGCCTACCTGGAACTATCGCACCATTCCAAACTCGATAGTTGTTTAATTTTAGCGGATGATACCCCGTTCGCTTGCGGCGGGGTTCATTCATTTAAAAAATTTGTCAGTCTTTAACTTCGACGCGATCATCCTTACGAACGATCTTCCCTTCCGCTTCCAATTCCGACAGCCATGCATCCACCCATGTGGGTTTACGATTCATATGGGCCCCTGTCTCTTCCAAAGTGGAAGTTGGGTTTTGACGATAGTACCCAATTAAATTGCCCATCTCATCTGCATGTTGCTTCTGCCAGGCAATGTAATCGCCTTTTCTTTTGATTTCGCCAATCCCAAGTAGAACAAATATGATGGCAGGCCCGCCACAGCAAAGCACTTTGACAACTTCAATCCAAAGGGAAGTGGAACCAGAAAATATAGACGCTAGGCCTTGAATGCTCAAACCAATACCCGCCAAAATCATCACCACGATAACAATCGAGCGAGCTAAGTTAGTGTAGCCACATTCTTTGCAATAAAATAGCTCGGGGGAGTCGCTATGGCAACGCGCACAAATATTTACATTTTTAGACTCTTCTTTGACATCCGGAGTGGTAGCAGATTCGGCTTCGCCGTGTTCTGCCAGTTTGGGCGCATCGGTCATGGGTGAGGGGGAAACCTTTTCATCCTTCTTTTCGCCTCGGTCCGATTGGCATTGTTTAAGTTGGAGCATTTCTGCGTATTGTTGCGGAGAGTAGAAGAGAGTAAACCCCTGAGATTCAAGCTCTTTTTTGTGAACATCCACCGCCTTTAAGACAGAGAAGTTGCGGAAACTGAAATAATCGCCAAAAAAGATCCTTCCGAAAAGAATCCCAAAGCCGAAACCTACCAGCAAGGGAGCACCCAAGACTAACCCGATCGTGATGTCGTCTTCAGTAGGCATGACTCCTGTAGCATCCAGGACGATCAGAACAATCACTGTCAGGAATATAAAAACCGATATTAAGATTGAAACAAACATCTGTGGGTGCATAAAAAAACTTTTCTTGTAACAATCTGAGCAGATAAAGACACTGCGCGAACCACCGATATGCACATCCTGGTTTTGAACTGCCTTCGGCTCATTGTTGTTTAGCCTACGGCCATAAAAGAATTTCTGAAAATGACCTGCTGGAGTATTCTTATCGCAAATTTCGCATCTATGAAGCTGTGATTCTGTTGTCATCTTGACTCTATCCTGGAAAATTATTTGACGGATGTGGCTGTTATGCATTCATTTTATATTGAGAATACGACAGATTGTGAAAAATTATACTACCGCGCAGGATAGGAGCGAGGTAATTCATCAACCCATGAAAACACAAAGGCAATAAGAACTTCACTTCCTTAATAAATACCACTGCTAAAAAACCTAAAAATTCCCCTACCCCTTCTTCTCCCCTTCCCCCATCTCGCTCAACAACAAATCCAGTGCGCTGACAAAAATCTTATAGGGACCTTCTGAAATTATTTGGACTTGTCGGGCTTAATATCCAGCCGCAAGCCATAAAGGCCGGCATCCTTCCCCAATTGGATTAAAGCC
>JBGSYX010000041.1:0-13434 GCA_041750735.1 Cyclobacteriaceae bacterium | reverse complement strand
TACCAGGACTGATATTCTTGGGCACAGCGTTAAGATATCGTCAAAGCATATCTTGCCGGTGGATGATGGACTGATACCGACCGGAGAATTGCTGGCGGTTGAGGGAACTCCCTTTGACTTCAATACGGAACAAATTGTTGGAAAGCGAATAGATGACGATCATCCGCAGATAGCACTAGGTGGCGGTTATGACCATTGTTGGGTTTTGGATGCCATAGAAGATCATGAGGGACTACAATGGGCAATGTCAGCTCGTGATACTGTCTCCGGAAGAATTCTTGAAGTGGCAACAACTGAACCGGCCGTGCAGTTTTATACAGGAAATTTTCTGAATGGTAGCTTTTCCGGCAAATACGGCACAGTCTACAATAAACGCTTTGGACTATGTTTTGAACCGGAGCATTATCCTGATTCACCCAACCAATCTGCATTTCCAAGTGTGACATTAAATCCCGGTGAAAAATACCAAACCAAAACAATCTGGCGTTTTTCCACAGTGACTCAATGATAGATTTGGATTATTACTTAACAACCGCAAGAATTCATTAAAAAGAGGTAAGGTAAGTAAAACAAGAGGAGCCGGAACAACACATAACTTAGTTAGTTATATTTGAAAGTCATCAATTAGGACTTAAGGTTTAAATAATTAAAAATCCCATGAAGAACCTTTCAAAAGTTGCACTCCTATACATACTATTTTTCAGTAGCTGTGAGTCTGTCGAGGAACTGGCTGATGTGAATTTTGATACCACGCTCACCAAGACAATACCGGTGGCAGCAGGGACAACAGATGAAATGACAACTTTCGTAACCCTTGATGCGACTTCCGATCCTGAAATCATGAAATATGCCAGTAAGATAAAGTCTTTTGAAATTACTGAGCTTACTTTTGCTGTAGAAAACTACAATACAGCCATTCTATCAGAAATATATTTTAATGGTGTTTTTGGTTTTAGTAAGGTGTCTGATAGCAGCCCCACAAAAACGTGTGGTATTAGTCCCTTGAATATAACTCATATTGCAGGAACGGGTAGTTTTACAGTGAACCCATGTACAGCACTGGCAAATGACCTGGCCAATGTTTTTACTGAAGAAAATTCCGCTAAAATTTACCTCAAAGGAGCGTTCACCCAGGCGCCTCTTTCTTTTAATTTCGTTGTGACAGTTAAGGCCAAAGTCACGGCTAATCCATTATAGTTTTATGATATGATTCTAAATGAATCGCTCAGTCGTCTGTCCGAAAAAGAACTGGAAAATCTGATTATGATTCCGGTCTGGATTACCTTGCTGGTAGCCGGTGCTGATAGCGTCTATTCAAAAGCAGAAATAAAACGTGCAGTTAAAACTATCGGAGAGAAAGCAAAAGCAGGTGGTGCACTGCTCAGCACCTACTATGAATTAGTAAGGAAACAGTTTGAAATGAACATAAATGGATATCTGGTGATATTGCCTGCCGAGCATTCGGCCAGAGCAGGGTTTATTATAGGTAAAATTGCTGAGGTGAATAAATTATTAAAAAAACTTCCATTAAACCATGCAATTGCCCTTTATTGGAGTTTTAGAGACCTGGCAAATCAGGTGGCACGGGCATCAGGAGGGCTGTTTGGCTTACTCTCCGTTTCTTTTTCTGAAGCAAGGTATCTGGATCTTAAAATGATAAATAACCCCGCAGAATCAGATTCCTGACCTCACTTTATGGTATTCCTCTATCGATTCGTTTTCATAGTCTGGGTTGCTTTCTCAATTCAATTTTTTCTTCATATAGACCTCAGCTATCTCGGAATTCTACCGCGCACAGCGCATGGACTTATTGGGATTTTTACCGCCCCTATGATTCATGGAAGTAGCGCCCATATTATTTCCAATACCATTCCATTGCTATTTCTTGGTTGGGCGCTGTTTTATTTCTACGAATCCAAAGCAAGACAGATATTCATCATCTGCTATTTTGGAACTAATATTCTCGTATGGTTGTTTGCCCGGCCATCACTTCACATAGGCGCCAGTGGGTTGATATACGGCATTGCGCTATTTCTTATTTCATATGGCATTTTCAAAAAGGATTTTAAGGCTCTTTTAATCTCCATAGCAGTGATGTTTTTTTACGGGAGCCTTGTATATGGAATTTTGCCATATCAGCCTGGAATATCATGGGAATCACATTTGTTTGGCGCCATAGTAGGTGTACTCTCAGCGTTATTTATCAAACAAATTCCGAAACGCTAATAGATGGATTTTCATAAAAAAATGGCAGCAAAAATTTACCTGAAAAACAATATCAATGGGAACAGGTTTCCAATTTAATTAACTTAGCAAAATGTCACTAAAAGCTATAAACCCGATTTACTGCAATAGTCTTACGGCCTATTCAAGACGCCAGAGCATAGAAGTGGCTATTGGCAATCTGCCGTTGGGAGGAAGCAACCCGGTTCGAGTACAATCCATGACAACGACCGATACAATGAACACGTTAGCTACCGTAGAGCAATCGATTCGGATGATTGAAGCGGGTTGTGAATATGTCAGAATAACAGCCCCAAGTATCAGCGAGGCAGAAAATTTGGCAAACATCAAACGAGAGCTGAATAACCGCGGATTCTTTGTTCCGATCATTGCCGATATTCATTTTACCCCAAATGCTGCTGAGGTAGCTGCACGGCTGATTGAAAAAGTAAGGGTGAATCCAGGCAACTATGTTGACAAAAAGAAATTTCAGCAAATCGAATATACTGACCAACAATATGCTGAAGAGATTGATAGAATCCGTGAGCGGTTTCTACCGCTTGTGAAAGTGTGCAAGGAATATGGAACGGCTATGCGCATTGGTACAAATCATGGCTCCTTGTCGGACCGGATTATGAGTCGCTACGGTGATACACCACTCGGCATGGTGGAGTCGGCGCTGGAGTTTTTGCGTATTTGCGAAGATGAATCGTATTACAATATCGTGCTGTCTATGAAAGCCAGTAATACGCAGATCATGGTGCAGGCATACCGGCTTCTGGTAAGCAAACTACAGGAAGAAAACATGAAGCCGTATCCACTGCATCTTGGTGTTACCGAAGCAGGAGAGGCGGAAGATGGTCGTATCAAATCAGCAGTTGGTATCGGCGCGTTATTGGAAGATGGGTTGGGGGATACCATCCGAGTATCACTAACCGAAGATCCGGAATTTGAAATACCTGTAGCGTTGAACCTGGTCAATAGATATACTAACAGACCCAACCATCCACCCATTTCGGAAATCCGCATTAATCCTATAAATCCATTTGTCTATAAAAGACGGATAACTGAGGAGATTTCTAATTTTGGTGGAGCTAATGTCCCCAGGGTCATTCTTGATCTTTCTATTGTTTCTATTACAGAATACAGCCAGCTAAAACCCACAGGCCATATTTATAACGAACGGCTCGATAAGTTTATAATGACGGACCAAGGGGCGGACTATGTATATAGTGGTGATAAAAGCATACCATTCATGTTGCCAAACGGACTTCGTGAAATAGTGAACTATGATTTTTGGAATACGCTAAAGGATAGTAGCGCCCGCTTTCCACTCATTCCGTTACGCCAGATTGGTGCAATCAAGCGATGGAGTGATGTTGTCAATTTTATTGAAATTGAAGCTACTGAAAACGATCTGACCAGTCTTAAATCTACTGCTGGTAACAAGGTCGTCATCCTTTTAAAAACAAATAATGTCCATGGACTTTCGGCACAAAGACGGTTTTTCATGGAACTCATGAATCTCGGTCTTGACATGCCGGTCGTAATTTGCCGGAACTATTCTGATGTTTCTGAAGAGCAATTGCTCCTTTATGCATCGACTGATATTGGCGGTCTCCTCATTGATGGGTTGGGCGACGGCTGTATGATTACGTTGCACGGAACAAAATACCGTAGCCCTGAAGCTATTGCATTGCTTAACCGAACCTCATTTGGTATTCTGCAAGCGGCCCGGACCCGGATGACAAAAACCGAATATATCTCCTGCCCATCGTGCGGACGCACGCTATTTGACCTTCAGGAAACCACGGCTAAAATTAGGGCCAGGACGGACCACCTCAAGGGCGTTAAAATCGGTATCATGGGCTGCATCGTTAATGGACCTGGTGAGATGGCAGATGCCGATTATGGCTATGTAGGATCGGGAAAAGACAAGATTACCCTATATCGCGGAATGAACGTAGTAAAAAGAAACGTTCCGTCGAGCAATGCCGTTGATGAACTTATAGAACTAATCAAAGAGGATGGTGTTTGGCTGGAAATAGAACGCCAGCATTCAAATTAAACAAATAAACCAATGCAAAATTCAGGAAATCTCCATGAAGTCCTTGGCTATTTCTTCCGCAAGAAAAACCCGGATTACCGTCCAAATTTTAACTTGAGAATGATGCATGGAATCAATAAAATCTCCATGATCGTCTTCCTTGCTGGCATCATTTACCTTTCACTCAAATTGATTTTTCAATAAGCAGTGAAACATTAAGGGAGTGTTGCATCAATTAACCTGTTGAGCAGGAGAATTTTCCACGCAATGCACTTCTGCTGATTCTCAATATCGGCGAAAAAATATTTCGTACTTGTTAATTATAATGGATGTAGAGGAGCATTTTTTATATATTTGATCATGTATCCTTCGCGGTTCAAAACCATTTTTTTACTCATCTCAATTGGATTAATATGAAACATAGTGTAGTTGTCTTTATTCTGGCAGGTATGATTTTTTCCTGCAGTAAAGCCCCAAAACAGGAAGCCAATAACTGGATAGTGTTATTCGATGGAACCTCTGTCGATGGATGGAGGGCGTATAACGGTGATTCTCTGCCTCCCGGATGGATTGCCAAAAATGGTGAATTGACGTTCGACACACAGTTAGGCCTTGAACAGGACTATAAAGGTGGCGTGGATATTATCTACGGAAAGGAAGAGTTTGGAAATTTCGAATTGTACCTCGAATGGAAACTACCTGAGGGTGGAAACAGCGGCATATTTTACCATCTTAAAGAAGGATTTGAAAGCCCTACGGGTATTTGCCCTGAATACCAGTTGATTGACGATATCAATTATGCCCGGATCCACGACCTTACCGAGTACAATACAAGCCTCGGCTATGAAAATCCGGCAATGCTTCATACGTTACAGAAAACAGGTTCGGACTATGCCATGTACGCTGCTGATGATAGTCAAAAACAACTCAATCCGGTAGGGGAGTGGAATACATCGCGAATCATCTTCACCCCGGAAAGAGTAGAATACTGGCTTAATGAGAAAAAAGTAGTCTCATTTGTCCCATGGTCAGACGAATGGAATGAAAGGAAGAACGGAGGTAAGTGGAAGGACAGCCCGGATTATGGACGTTTTAAATCAGGTTATATCGGACTTCAGGATCATGCAAGCCCCATTTGGTTCAGAAACATTAAGATCAAAAAATTATAAAAGGCACCCATCATGAAAAAAAGAGAATTTTTAAAAAGCACAGCTATTATAGCTTCAGGAATAGCACTATGGCCATCATGCGTTTCCAAAACAAAAACCGATACCATCCTACCTAGACTGAGGACTGCGCATATAGGTCTTGGTTCGCAGGGTATGGAAGATTTGAGAGATATAGCTTCCCATAAATCAGTCGATGTAGTGGCTCTGTGCGACGTAGATTCAGCTAATCTGGCAGCAGCGCTTCAAAAGCACCCTAATGCAAAAACCTATTCTGATTATCGCAAGATGTTTGAAGAAATCAGCAATAACATTGACGCTGTAATTGTTTCCACACCCGATCATGCTCACGCACCGGTCTCCATGATGGCTATGGAAAAAAACAAACCTGTTTATTGCCAAAAACCGCTGACCCATCATGTGACCGAAGCCAGGGCGATGCGGAAGATGGCCGAAGAAAAGAAACTGGTTACCCAGATGGGCATTCAGGTACATTCGTTTTACGACTATAAATTAGCAACGCTACTCATCCAGGCAGGTATTATTGGAAAGGTAAGTACCGTGCGCGCATGGTCGCCGAAGAACTGGGGTTTTGACGGACCGGAACCGGAAGGGAGCGACCCAATACCCGAAGCGCTCGATTGGAACCTCTGGCAGGGAACAGCCAAAGAAAGGCCATATAAAAAAGACCTGTACCATCCTGGGAACTGGAGAAAAATTATGGATTACGGTTGTGGCACATTAGGTGATATGGGCGTTCATATCTTCGATACACCATATAATGCGCTTGCATTGGATGTACCGCTGACCATCATGAATAGTTGCCGCGAGCCCAGCGGTTATGGATTTCCGGAGAAAAATATGGTAACCTATGAATTTCCAGGTACCCAATATACGGCTGAGAAACTGACCTGGGTCTGGTATGATGGTGAAGGTGCACCTGAAAGTCATGAGGAACTCATTCTTCCCAATGGCGATGTACTCCCTGATCAGGGTGCTATGTTTATCGGTGAAAAAGGTCGTCTACTGTTGCCCCACTTTATGCAACTCCCACGCCTCATCGTCGATGGTCAATACCAGGAACTTGATGCTGCACAGATCGAGCAATTCAATTTAGGGGCACCGATACGGGACTATTCGGCGGATGGACCAAAGCATTACCATCAGTTTGTTGATTCCTGCCTCGGTAGCGACACCACCACAGCGCCGTTTTCGTATGCATCCAGGCTCACAGAGACGATCCTGCTCGGTGTGATTGCCGGTCGCTTCCCCAACCAAACTTTACATTGGGATACAGCCACCGCACAGTTTGCCCAAGCGGAAGCTAACCAATACCTGGAAGGAGCGTACAGAAGATTTTAGGAATTATTAACCCGTCCTGTGATTCGCAGGTCAAGGTTTGAAAAAATGACTCAATGCTATTAGACATTTACCAACCGCCAATTTTTTAATTGGCGGTTGGTATTTTAAGGTGTTAGCATCCTATCGGCGAGTATTGAGACCCGATATTTAAGGTAATGCAGCAATGAGCCAAACAAAATTTTCCTTCCATAGTATTTCCCCTAAAAAAGTATTACTATTGTGTGGCGATAGTAATACTACTATAATTTTAAACAGCATTTCATAAAGTCTTAAATGGCGCAAGAGTGAAGAATAAAGCCCGGATATTGATATTTTTTTTAGTCTCCTGTTATGGTGCGTTTTCAGCTATGCCCGGCATTTATTATGAAGAATTGAAGCAGTCTGTTTATTATCCAGATACTAATCCAATTTCTGATGAGCACGTTCCGTCAGAAGCCAACGACAAGTTATCACTTGAAGATGAGACCTTTCCCGATATGTTATTGATCTCATTTTTTAGGACTGAAGTTTCCATTCTATTTCATCACATTGAAAATTCCCGACTTCAGGGATCACCGAAGCCACCATATTCGCCACCAGAGTAGGAATCCTGCTGATTTGCGCCTTCTCGGCAAATTTTTATAGTTGCTATAGCCCCTTGGATTTTACTGCATTTGCGGTTAATGCATAAGCTAATGGCACCTTTATAAACAATTATTAAAAAATTCCATGAAAGATTTATTTAGAGATTTCAGGCACGACCTGCCTGCCAGTATAGTTGTCTTTTTTGTAGCTGTTCCTTTGTGTTTAGGAATAGCCCTGGCCTCAGGAGCACCGCTATTTGCGGGAATCATTGCGGGGATTGTTGGGGGTATTGTAGTGGGTATAGCAAGTGGCTCACCATTGGGCGTAAGTGGCCCAGCTGCCGGCCTCGCAGTTATTGTATTGAGTTCCATTGCGTCACTTGGCGGATCCTGGGAAGCATTTCTCACAGCCGTTGTATTGGCGGGAATCATCCAGACTATTCTGGGGTATGCTAAGGCAGGATTTATTGCCTATTTCTTTCCTTCGTCGGTAATAAAGGGTATGCTGACCGGCATAGGACTATTGATCATTCTGAAGCAGATACCTCATGCCTTGGGATGGGACAAAGATTCATTCGGGGATTTAGGCTTTATTCAGTCAGATGGTGAAAATACATTCTCTGAGATCACTAAAGCCCTTGATTTTATGACACCAGGAACCCTGGTGATTTCTGTGCTTTCTATGGCCGTTTTGATCTTATGGGAGGTAGTGCTAATCAAAAAGCACAAAGTTTTCGCCATGCTAAACGGCCCATTGGTAGTCGTGATCCTGGGTATCGCGATGAATTATTTTTACGAAAGTGGAATATTGAATTTTAGTCTCGCGGCAGATCAGGTGGTTAGAATTCCAGTTCCAGATAGCTTTGCGGGTTTTTTTGGTCAGTTTACCTTTCCTGATTTTTCTGTCTTGTCAAATCTTGAGGTGTATAAAATTGCCATAGTACTGGCTATTGTAGCAAGCCTGGAGACATTGCTTTGTGTAGAGGCTACCGACAAGATGGATCCACAAAAACGGATAACACCAACCAACCGTGAATTAAAAGCCCAGGGTTTAGGCAACGTAATTTCAGGGCTCATAGGTGGTTTACCGGTCACCCAGGTTATCGTTCGCAGTACGGCAAATATTTCGTTTGGTGGCAAAACCAAGATGTCAGCGATACTTCATGGCATATTCCTGTTGATAAGCGTCATAACAATCGCCAGTATATTAAATATGATCCCATTGGCCAGTCTGGCAACCATTCTGTTGCTGGTAGGCTATAAACTAGCTAGGCCGTCACTCTTTAAGCAGATGTATCGATTGGGCTGGGAACAGTTTATGCCATTTACGGCGACAGTCGTGGGTATTCTTTTGACCGACCTGCTGATGGGTATATCGATTGGAATGTTTGTCGGTATATTTTATATGCTGCGTCACAGTTACCGCAACTCGTATCACATGCGCGATGTGACCACAAACCAGGATGGGCAAAGCGTGCACCACCTTATTTTGGCCGAAGAGGTTTCTTTTTTCAATAAGGCAAGTGTGATAAAGGCATTGGAAAGCATTCCAGCCAATTCGAAAGTGATTATCGATTGTTCCAATTCAAAGTCAATTTCCTACGATGTTGTGGAACTGATTGTTGACTATGAGAGCAATGCCAAATCAAAAAATATTACCGTAGAGAAAATAAATTTCATTGAACCAATTAAAGCGTAGATAAAACTTATAATTCTAAATCAAACAAAATGAAAACACTAACAAAAGAAGTCAGAGATTCAATTACGCCATTGCAGGCGATTGAATTATTAAAGAATGGAAATAAGAGGTTCGTAGACAACTTGAAACTGAACAGGAACCTGTTGCAGCAGGTAAACGAGACCTCGGAAGGGCAACATCCTTTTGCTGTCATTCTCAGCTGTATCGATTCCCGCACTTCAGCCGAACTTATTTTCGACCAGGGATTGGGTGACGTATTCAGTGTTCGCATTGCCGGCAATATTCAGAATGAAGACATTTTGGGCAGTATGGAATTTTCCTGCAAAGCTGCCGGCGCAAAGATTGTTGTGGTTTTAGGACACACCAAATGTGGAGCTGTAAAAGGGGCCTGCGACAATGTTAAGTTTGGTAACCTCACCACCTTACTTCAAAAACTGAAGCCCGCCATTGATGCTGAAAAAACTGAAAAGGTAGAACGCACTGCTAAAAACTCTGATTTTGTGGAAAAAGTAGCTTCGCTCAATGTGAGAATTACCAAGAAGCAGATACTACAAAACAGCCCCATTCTCAGGGAAATGATCCAAAAAGGGGAGATTGCTCTTATTGGCGGAATGTATGATGTGGAAACAGGCATGGTTGATTTTTACGACGATGAAATTGTAGCTGCTGATACTATCAATGCGGTGGAGCTAACTCATTAATCTGTTATTTTGCAGTCCCCATAAAGATTCCCGTTTCTGAACGAAGAATTTTTAGGAGACTGCTTAATATTTTTTAAACAAATTGACAAAATGGAGAATCTACCCAATATCCAGATCAAAATCGTAGAAAAGGTCTTTTCAAAGGATCCTTTCGAGTCCAGTCTTGGAAAAAGGATCATTAAGGAAAGCATCACTATGATTGACGATCTTGGCTTTGAAGCATTTACATTCGCTAAACTGGCCGACAAAATTCAATGCACGGAAGCCTCGGTGTATCGGTATTTTGAAAATAAGCATAAGCTACTTGTTTACCATCTGATCTGGTATTGGGCGTGGCTGGAGTATCGGGTGATGATGGCAACAGCCAATATTGAATCACCTGATGAAAGGTTGAGAATCGTTCTCCGCTTGCTCACCAGGCCACTTGACCAGGAACCACAAATGCCGCTGATTGATGAGGAAGCCCTTTACAGAATCGTGATTGCAGAGTCACAAAAGGTTTATCTGACAAAGAATGTTGACCAAGACAACAAGTTGGGACTATTCCTCAGTTACAAAAGGTTATGTAAAAAAGTTGCCGGAATAGTGAGTGAAGTAAGTCCCGCTTACCGATATCCCACTGCATTAATTTCCACAGTTATAGAAAGTTCATATGATCAGCGATATTTTGCACTACATCTTCCTTCGCTCACCGAAATTCCAAAGGAAAACGGGGACGGTATTACTGAGTATTTGACTGAGTTGGTTTTCAAAACAATCAGATAGCGCTAACATTATTGGGCTCTCTCTTAACGTTTAAAATAAAATCCATAAAAAATCCATGACACCGGAACGTACATATATTTTAAGTTTGTTTTTGGTGCTGCAAGGCGCTACACTATTCGCCCAATCACCCGAGGGTACAACAGGTAGCTGGCTTATGTTCTTTAACCAATCCCGATTGAGTGAACGCTGGAGTCTTCATTCGGAGGTGCAATACCGCAGCTATGAAATCCTGCCCAATTCGGAGCAACTGCTCTTGCGCGGTGGATTCAATTACAACATAAACAATACAGCCTTTGCTAGCGTGGGATATGCCTATATTGCCAACTATGCCTATGACAAGGAACAGTTGCCGGGCGTTCAGGTATCAGAAAACCGCATTTGGCAGCAGTTCATCATGCGCAACGCGGTGGGTAGAGTTGCTTTTGAACATCGGTACAGGCTGGAGCAACGATGGCTCAATGGAAACCAGGATATTTATCTCGACAGGATTCGCTACCTGCTGCGCGCCACCATTCCGATCAATAAAAATAAAATGGAAGCCAATACGGTATTCGTCAGTTTCTATGACGAGATATTCATTCATTTCAGCGATAATCCTTTTGACCGAAACCGGCTATACGGAGCAGTCGGGTATCAGTTTACCCCATTGCTCAATATTCAGATAGGATACCTCGCACAGACCACAAGCCTTTCGACAAAATCGTATTTGCAGATAGCAGTTTTTTACAACCTCGATTTTAGAAGAGAATAGAGAGAATATATCTGTTGCCGAAGAGCGCTGGAAAAATCGCAGCTTTAGCAGCTAATGCAAGGAAGAAGGCTTTCAGGATTCTTCTATTTCATTCCTTTCACGAAATACATAGCAATTTCACCTGTGTTTTTTACCAAGAGTTTTCCACGGCATTCCACATCGACATGATCTTTCACAAGCTCATAGGTTGATGCGGAAATATTCACTTTATCTGCATCACTGCTCGATTCCATGCGTGAAGCGATTGGGCGTTCTATCTATAAACGACATGGAAAAGGAAAAACCAGGAATGATTAAAGTGCTTGATTTGCTTTAGTAGGTAAAATTTGTAGATTCCTGACTTATAGAATGAAGCAACCCGTATGCAACTATTCCAAAGAAATAGTATCTAGCCCATTATGAGAACTACTACGCTATTATTGATTCTTATTCTGAGTTTCCCGGTATTGTATGCCCAACAATCACCGGTGGCGATCAAAGTAAATTCGTCAACGACAATAGGGGAGATGGTTCCATTCTGGTCTTACTTTGGTTACGATGAACCCAACTACACCACCCGACATGATGGCCAGAAGTTATTGCAGGAATTGACGGAATTAAGTCCCGTTCCCGTCTATGTGAGAACACACAATCTTCTCACGTCAAAAGGCAACAGTCCGGGGCCTGATCTGAAATGGGGCTACACCGATGCTTACAAAGAAGACAAGAATGGCAATCCCGTTTACAACTGGACGATCGTCGACAGTATTGTTGATACCTACATACAAAAAGGTATGAAGCCCCTGATGGAAATCGGTTTCATGCCGAAAGACCTTTCTTCCATGCCTGAACCATATGAACATACCTGGAGCCAGGGCGGTAATTTATGGACGGGTTGGACGTATCCGCCAAAAGATTATGATAAATGGAGAGAACTGGTATATCAATGGGTCCGGCACTCTGTTGAGCGCTACGGCAAAGATGAAGTCGCTTCATGGCTGTGGGAAGTATGGAATGAACCCGATATTGCCTATTGGTCAGGAACGTTCGAAGAGTATTGCAAATTGTACGACTATGCCGCGGACGGATTGAAGCGTGCGTGTCCGGAGTGTACCATAGGTGGTCCCCATACCACGAGCCCCAGAAGTGAAAAAGCCTACACGTATCTCACCGGGTTCATTGAACATTGTCTTCGCGGGAAAAATTATGCTACCGGAAAAACGGGAACACCACTAGAATACATTGGCTTTCACGCTAAAGGCGCTCCCGAATTGGTCGATGGACATATCCGAATGAATATGGGCGCTCAGTTAACGGATATCAATAGGGCTTTTGAAGCTGTAAATTCATTTCCTGAGTTAAAAAACATACCCATCATCATTGGTGAATGTGATCCCGAAGGATGTGCAGCCTGTTCCGAAAAAAGAGAACCAAAATACGGCTACAGGAACGGAACCATGTATTCCAGTTATACGGCCGCATCTTTTGCCAGAATCTATGAACTTATGGATCAGCACAATGTGAATTTGAAAGGCGCAGTAAGCTGGTCGTTTGAGTTTGAAGACCAGGAATGGTTTGCCGGCTTTCGCGACTTATCCACGAATGGTGTTGCTAAACCCGTCCTGAATATATTCCGAATGTTCGGTATGATGAATGGAGAAAGAATTTTGGTGCAGTCGGATAACGGCATGAGCGCTGCTGATATTATTGCCAATGGAGTCAGAGAACGAAATGATATCCAGGCAATGGCGGGCAAAGACCAGAATTCAATTTGGGTAATGCTATGGAATTATCATGATGACAACATAACCGGCGGTGCTGCACCGATTGAGCTAACCATTCAGGGTATCACTAAAAAAAAGGTACTGATCCATCATTACCGCGTGGATCAGCAATTCAGCAACTCATTTGAAAAATGGAAGGCAATGGGTAAGCCGTTACAGGTGACAACCGAACAATACAAGGAATTGGAAGATTCAGGACAACTACAACTTTTCACCTCGCCAAAGTGGATGAACACCAATGATGGAAAAGCAATCGTGACATTTGATTTGCCAAGACAAGGTGTATCATTGATCAAATTGACCTGGTGATTCTACACCTTCCTGGCTGATGTCCAAAACATCAATTATTAATCGGCTATGGGATAAGAACATATAATTGAGTAAAATAAACTTA
>JBGSYX010000040.1:0-2365 GCA_041750735.1 Cyclobacteriaceae bacterium | reverse complement strand
ATAAACTTTATATTGGTTTTATATTGCCTATTTAGACGAAGTATTGCTTCTCCGGTACTAGCCGAACCCGCAAAGAAATCTAAAATCAAACTATTTTCAGTATTAGACGTAATATATCGGAAAATTCTTGCAAGAATTTCATGATCTTTAGGATTATCAAATACTTTTGCCCCCATCAGTTTTCGCAAATACTTTACGGCAACCTGTGATTGCTTATATATGTAACTAGGCATTACTTGCATACCTACTTCTATATCCGCTTCAGTGCCATTTTCCTCATCAAAGTCAAAGAAGGCCTCTTCATCATCAAGTAATTCTTCAGGTATTGGTCGAAGGTGCGCTTTGCGGAATGGTGGTTCAGTATGATCGCTGCGAAAGACTACTAACCCCATCCTTATTTGGCGCTCCATTTCTTCTTTTGATGCAAAACGCCAACCTCTCTCAGGTACTACACAAGGTTGTTTGGTCTGTGGATGAATTACGTCATAGTCTGGACCACCTCCACCAGGCCAAGAAATATCACTATCTCTCCAGGGACCCCACTCATCGATTTGTTTGTATCTACTTAATTTTTTTGATGGATTTGAATCGGAAAGGCTTTTATACCAATCACGCAATGCTCTCTGTATCTTGCTGTCATCACTCCCATATAACTTTCTGAGTGAAATGTATTTTTCCCAAATTTCCTGTGCCCCAGGTTTTGGCTCACGCCAGACTGTTTTTAGTTTCTTAATCGTATCGAGAGATTTAGCAAAAATTATTATATATTCATGCCCAACAGAAAATAGCTTCGCATCGTTTTTTCTGCCTTTTTCCCAAATTAATTGAGCAATGAAGTTTTCCTCACCGAACAATTCGTTCATTAAGAGGCGAAGGTTGTGTACTTCATGATCGTCAATTGATATTAAAATAACTCCATCGTCTCGCAGTAACTGTCTCGCTAAAAACAACCGTGGATACATCATTGAAAGCCAGGCAGAGTGATAACGACCACTGCTCTCTGGATTACTTGTCAGCAAATTACCTTCAAAATCTTTTTGGCCTGTTAGCTTCAAATAGACATCGAGAGAATCGGTGAAGCTATCTGAATAAACGACGTCATTGCCGGTATTGTATGGGGGGTCAATGTAAATCAGATTTACTCGCCCATAATATGATTTGTAGAGAAGCTTCAGTACTTCTAAATTTTCACCTTCGATAAAGATATTTTTGGTTGCATCAAAATCTATCGACTCTTCTCTGTAAGGTATTAAGGTAGCACGGGATGGAGTTTGTAAGATACGGATCGCATCTCGTTTACCTGCCCAGGTAAAGGTGTACCTTTCTGGACTTTCGTCTGCATCTTCCCCTAAAACGGCTTTCAGTTTCTCAAAATCAACCTTTTGTTCTGTGAAAGCCTCAGGATAAAGGGATTTCAGACCTTCCAACCGTTCGTCGGCGATATTTGTCGATGTCATATTAATCTTATATTTGGATTTGGTCCCCATAATATTTTCCCGTCTAAAATTCTGGCTAATTTAAGACTATTTTACACCGTTACGAGACTTTGAATATTTGCTTTTTGATTTTAAAATCAATCGAATAAGTAGGAACGGATGAATTTCCAGGCGGGAAAGCAAAGATGTTTTTGGCCTTCATGGACATTCCTATAACTTTATTAGACACTCTCCATTCTTAATCTGCAGCTTATTCCCTTGCATCCATTTCTTTCTATATTTATTGCAGTCCTACTTTAATCCCTGAAGCAGTCCTCTCAACCAATGCGATCCCGAGTTTTGATCATCTGTCTCTCTCTCAAAGAGATTTTCCATCGCAAAATCATGAGCTTCAGCTCTTCCTCTTATCTCACTTAAAACCAGATCTCCCAGATCGAACTTGAGTTCCTGCATAATTTTCTTCTCGAATTCCACAATCAGCTCCTGAGAGAAAACGTAAGCTCCGATATAACCCGGAATGATACTTCCGTTCTTGTTTCCTTCAAAATCAGCCAAGGCATGATTTACTTCGGCTACCCTCAATTCAGACTCAATTTGGGTGCGGCTTCCATATTCCCGCGCTAATCCCTTGGGGGGGGCGCCTCCACGTTCTATGATTTCTATTACACGCCGATATTCGTGAAGCTTGTTTAAGGACTTTCTCCATTCAAGAGCATTACTAAACGCAATAAATTCAACCGATCCAACCTGCGCATTTTTCAAATAGAAGTGAATTTTCTCCTCAGCATTTTCGGGGGTGATACGATCGGAGTCGTACTCTTTAGACATATAGGCGCTCATTTTACAGTTCTGGAATTTAAAAGGCAATATGATAGGTTTTTTATCTTAACCAACCTCAGGATTGCTTGACATGATGTCGGCAAAAGTTT
>JBGSYX010000039.1:0-21017 GCA_041750735.1 Cyclobacteriaceae bacterium | reverse complement strand
CGAAGAACTCGGCAGCTACGGCATGACGAAGCATCCGTTTACAGCGATCCAGATATCAGACCTTGGCCTGGAAAAAATGGTAGAGTATGTTGATCAGGTTCGCAGCATCGTAGGTTATGAAATACCCATGTCGGCGGACCACTTTGGTCATATAGGCGTCAATTCCTGCATCAGGCTGGGCAATGCACTGGAGAAATATCAGCTGGCATGGCTTGAGGATATGGTTCCATGGTTTTATACGGACCAATGGAGACAGATCACGGAAGCGATAACTACGCCGACACTCACCGGTGAAGACATTTATCTGAAGGAAGAATTTAAAAAACTCATCGATGCCAAGGCGGTCGATATGGTGCAACCTGACCTAGCGTCAGCAGGAGGAATTCTGGAAACCAAAAAGATTGGCGACTATGCCGAGGAAAATGGCATTGCCATGGCCATGCACTTTGCCGGAACACCCATTTCCATGATGGCCAATGTGCATTGCGCCGCTGCCACCGAAAACTTCATTGCCCTGGAACACCACGACGTAGATACCCCATGGTGGGAAGACCTCGTTCAGGGCATTGAAAAACCCATATTGAATAAGGGCTATGTAAATGTACCTGAGGCACCGGGGCTCGGTGTTGACCTGAATGAAGAGGTCATTAAACAACATCTTCGGGAAGGCGAGAAATATTTTGCACCAACACCTGAATGGGATAAAGACCGCAGTTGGGATAGGACCTGGAGTTAGGGGAATTCTTAAAAATCTATCATGAACAGACGACGTTTTATTTACGGAAGCGCCATCGGCAGCATGGCCCTTGGCGCTTTCCCCAATATCATTCTTGCCAGGAGGCATAAGGTATATTCAGTGGCATTGATCGGAACCGGGTGGTGGGGCATGAATATTCTGAATGCCGCGATCGCGTCAGGAACTGTAAAGGTCGTAGCCCTTTGCGACGTGGACCAGAAAATGATGGGAGAAGCCCTCGAAAAAGTGAAAACGCAAACCGGCGATACACCCGCTCTGTTCACCGATTTCAGGGAAATGCTGCATAAGCAAAAGCCGGAAATCGTCATCATCGCTACACCCGACCACTGGCATGCACTACCAGCGGTCGAAGCATTGAAATCCGGTTGCCACATTTATCTCGAAAAACCCATATCTCATACCATCGACGAGGGTAAAGCAATTGTCGCTGCTCAGAAAAAATATGGCAAAGTACTTCAGGTTGGGCTCCACAGACATATCGGACCACACAACGTCGCCGGAATGGAGTTTATAAAATCCGGTAAAGTCGGTGATATTAAGCTGGTCCAGGCATTTGTCAATTACCAATACAATGAGCGCGCGCCAAAACCCGATGAGCAACCACCCGACACACTCGACTGGGACATGTATTGCGGACCGGCGAAACTGCTGCCTTACAACCCGGGGATTCATCCGAGGGGATTCCGGAATTACCTCGAATTTTCCAATGGCATGTGCGCAGACTGGGGAGTGCATTGGATGGACCAGATCCTTTGGTGGTCAGAAGAAAAGCAACCAAAATGTGTCCATTCCACCGGCGGTGTCTTTGATCAAACTAGTTCGGCAGACGCGCCGGATTGGCAGGTCGCTACCTTTGAATTCGAAAGCTTCACAGCCCAATGGGAACATCGCCGGATCGGTAGCAATACCATTGATAAACATCCCTACGGTGTCTATTTCCATGGAACGAAAGGGACATTTCATCTGGGCTGGATCGACGGATGGACATTTTACCCGGCGGCCAAGGGAGAGCAGGAAGTGCATATGGATCATACACTGCATATGCCCGACCACCAGAACATACCGGAGTTATGGGCGGATTTGATCACTTCCATAGAAACCGGTAAAAAGCCGGTGGCGGATATACAAAATTCCCAGTACGCCACCAACATGAGCCTTCTGGCGATGATGTCCTATAAACTTGGCCGGAGTGTGACTTGGGATGGCGATAAACAAATTGTACTTAATGATCCTGAAGCTGAAAAACTGATGCGCCGCGAATACCGAGGGCCTTGGGAATATCCGGAGGTGTAGTATTTTATTTAAGTGCTATTCAGCAATCTGAAGTGGATTAGCAAATTCTGGCCAAGAATGGAATGAATTGACCTGTTATAGTGTTTAGATAGTATACAAGCTACTGGTATAGACCGCGCAAAAGTCTGCCGGGTTTTCATGCCAGCAGGATTTCTTAAAGTCATTCCTGAGTTAAACTTGTTTGCCATGAAAACCCTAAGCACACCACACACCAAAAGGATAATTTCCTTTTCTCTGATCCTAATATTATTGCTCTATTCCAATGCCTGCCATTATTATAAGGTGAGAAGTGCCCAGCCAAATGAAATTCCGAGCATTAGTAAAATTGGCAAAATTCATAAGCAATTCTACATAAATACCGTCTCGGATGTTTACTCAATTAGCTCTTTTAAGTTGGATTCCGTTTCCATATCCGGAATTTTAACCCGTCCAGCAAAAAAGCCCTACTATAATAATTTAAACGGGTACCGATATAAGGAGGCCGAAACAGATATCCTGAATGAAGTGCACATTTATTTAAATACAGATGATGTCAGCCAATTTATGATAAATCGATCTAGCCCTTCGTTAAATTATCTTGGAAATGCGGTGATACCGTTGTCTTCAATTCTTGAGATTAAGATTATCGAGAAGGATACCGGTAAAACAACCGCATCTTATTTTTTTGGGACAGTTGGTGTAATATCTGGCGTCTTGATAATTATTACTGTTATCGTGGCACTTACAAAATCCTCCTGCCCATACATTTATTCCTGTGATGGTGAAGGATATGTTTTTGATGGGGAAATTTTTGGTGGAGCTATAGCCAAAAATCTGCAACGGGAGGATTACATGCTCTTGCCTTCGCTAAAGCCGACAGATGGCTTGTACAAAATCAGGGTATGCAATGAACTGAAAGAGCGTCAATACACTGATCTCGCACAATTGTTAGTAGTAGAGCATCCCGCCGATCAAAAGGTACTATTGGATAAAAAAGGCGTTGCTCATTCCATCGGAAATATCCAGCCTCCTGTTTCAGCGATCACATTTTCTGGAGATGATCTACTGTCCGCGATGGAATCAACAGATCAGAAAGTCTTTTTCTTTAATGATGAGGAGTATTCAACGAATGGCGTTGCCTTGAAATTTAACAAGCCTGCAGGTGCGAACATGGGAAAGCTTGTACTCAGGGCTAAAAATACCCTTTGGTTCGACTATCAGGTTGGTAATTTCTTTCAATTATTTGGTAACTCGTTCGATGGCTGGATGCAGAAACAAAGTGAAATTAATCCGGATGATCGAAGGCAACGGATTATTGACCAGCAATTTCCTTTAGAATTCTATTTAAAAAACGATACTGAATGGAACCTTGTTGATCGGATTGAGACCGTCGGACCGCTCGCTTACCGCGATATTGTAGTGCCGATCGATCTGACTAAACATACGACAAGTGAAATTGAACTTAAAATACAGTCAGGTTTTATGTTTTGGGAAGTTGATCAGATTGGCATGGATTTCAAAAACGATAATGAGTTGGAAATATTCAGAGTGAACCCTATTTCCGCCAACGGTACAGGAGATTTAGACTGGCTCGCTGAATTGAATGACATAGACGGGAAGTATATGTCGCAGGCTACCGTTGGAATGGTGACAGAGTTGGTTTATCGTGCACCATCTGCGTCCGACAAAGGATACGTTCAAACCTGTTTTCTTTACACCAGCGGTTATTATGAACCAATTCGTGAGTTTGAAGGTCTGCCGCAGCTTCTTGAGTTGTATAGGTTCAAGGCGCCTGGCTATTTTTCAGACTTTTCTCGAACCAATTATCTGATAGCCATTGAAAAGGAAGCTGCCTTAGCAAGCGTTAAGACCTTTGAATGATGAAGAAAATAGTAACTACTCCAGCCAATACCACAACGAATCAGTTCACCGGAGCACGAGTCATTGGTCCATTTGAACTGGCGATGGTGAGAACCAAGGTTTTCAGGCAACTTTTTAATCTGGTCAAAACTCATGAAAAGGGATTGCTGAAAACAGTAAAGACTATCAGGAGTATCAAGGCGAAGTATGAGAAAGTGTTCGGAGAAGCCTTTTTGACAAAAGTAGTGCAAGTGAATGGAAAATATTTTTGGCGATTGGCCGCACCACAATTCCCGTCGCGCGCTTCAATGGAAATGCAGAAGGCTGAAATTGATCGATATTTCATGAATGAACGCAAGCACGGATTAAGGTCCTTGTTATTTGCAATAACCAAGAAATGTCCATTAAAATGTAAACATTGCTTTGAGTGGCCAAATCTGAACAAACCGGAAACCCTTACCTCTTTTGATCTTGTGAGTATTGTGCAAAAATACCAGGATTACGGCACAACCCAGATTATGTTGAGTGGAGGGGAGCCCATGACACGCATAATAGATATTTATAAGATCTTGGATAATGCGCGACCTTGGACAGATTTCTGGATCATAACTTCTGGTTATGGAGTGAATCTCCAAAATGCGCTAAAACTTCGGGAGAAGGGCTTAACTGGAATGATGATAAGTATAGATCATTTTGATGGTAGTATTCATAATGCGTTCAGAGGTTCAGATAAATCGTTTGACTGGGCGGTGAATGCTGTGCGATGTGCTAATGAAGCCGGACTCATAGTTGCCTTATCAATATGCGTCACTAAAAGCTTTGTTAATTCTGAAAATCTGAGCCGATATATGAAGTTTGCAAGGGATTTGCGTGTTGGTTTTGTCCAAATCATTGACCCAAGAGCAACAGGTAGATGGGAAAAACAGGAAATTTCTTTGACTACAGAACAAAATGAATTACTGGATGATTTATACCATCGGTACAATACAAAGCATGAATACCGGTCATTCCCTATTATAAATTATCTTGGCTATCACCAGCGAAAAGTAGGCTGCTTTGGATCAGGCAACCGATTTCTCTATATCGATACGGATGGGGATGTACATATCTGCCCCTATTGTGCATCGAAAATAGCCAGTGCGCGTGATCTGTCCGCCGAAGTTATGATCCCCATGCTTGCTCAACATAAGTGTCATTTGTTCAATCTGGGCACCGCAGTCAATTGAAAAATATATGTGATAGGATGTCAGGGAATAATTTTCTTAATAAGGGCCTTTCTCAACTCATGCAGCATCAAAAAATTTGAACTCCACGTCGGGCTAAAATCGAATCTGACTTTTTGCCTTTGGACAGCCTGATTATTTGTCGTGCCTAGTAACCGCCTTCTGCTGCGTCATCATACTGAATTGCATTTTTTGAAGTGTTGGATCAGTCATTCACCTACTTTACACCGAAAAACCGTATTGTCTCATCCACAACCAACTTAAAATCTTCCGTCAGTTCATGGCTCGTAAATGGATGATCGGCACCGAAAGTATGGTCGGCATTATCGATGATTTTTACTTTAACGGCAGCATTCCATTGTTGAAAACTATGCGCGGCGGCCACAGGAACTGTTTCGTCGGCAGAGCCATGAATGGCCAGCATGGGAATTTGTAGCTTTTTCACAGCATCAGGTATGTGTAGGCGTGAACGATTTTCCTGATAATTTTCCACCAACTGGAAATCAAGCGGCATTTGCTGGTTAGTGCGTTTGTTCAGTACGAAGATGAGCCGATGCTGCTTCCAGTATTCTAGTTCTTCCCTTGAATGCCACGCCTCCAGGTTGCTCACCGCTGCCCATGTGGCGACTTTTTTGATACGCGAATCTTCCACAGCTTTTAGTATAGCTGAAGCGCCCCCACGGCTGTGGCCCGCGATATACACCCGGTTCAAATCCATATCCTGGCTGTCGATACCCGTGGAATCATTGAACAGCGCATCCAGCAATAAACCGGTATCATCCAGTTCGATGCAGAAATTGTTTTTGGAAAAAGCTTCCAGATCTGCAAATTCAGTTGGGTTTTTCAGCGTGACGCCGTTATGGGAAAAATTCACTTTTATGAATACAAAACCGGCCTGAGCAAAGGCATCAGCCACGAGCGGAAATGGTCCCCAGTCCTTGAATCCCTTGAACCCATGATTGAAAATGACCACCGGTTTTGGTTTTCCATCACAATTATATCGGGCATCGGCCATAAAAGGCCTCTTATTATGCGGTGATACCAGGGAAATATTGTGTATTTTCATCTATAATCGAATTTTTTACAAGAGTACAAACTTGGCGAATGAACAAATAGATGGTTTATTTGTAGCATCTTACTTTTCATGTCACTTAATCTTAAAGAAATACAAGCACCCATTGCAAGGGAAATGGTGGAATTCGAAAAGAAATTCCGCGATTCCATGCGCAGCAGGGTACTCCTTCTCGATAGGATAATGACCTATATCGTGAAGCGCAAAGGTAAACAAATGCGCCCGATGTTTGTATTCCTTTCCGCCGGAGTCGCCGGAGCTATCAGCGAATCTACCTATCGCGGAGCTGCGCTGATTGAGTTGCTACACACCGCCACGCTGGTTCACGATGATGTAGTCGATGACGCCAGTTATCGCCGTGGATTTTTTTCGATTAATGCCCTCTGGAAAAATAAGATCGCAGTCCTTGTTGGGGATTATCTGCTTTCTCGCGGTCTCCTTTTGTCCATTGAGCATGGCGATCATGATCTGTTAAAAATCGTGTCCAATGCCGTTAGGGAAATGAGCGAAGGCGAGCTATTACAAATGGAAAAGGCCCGCAAGTTGGACATTGACGAAGCAGTTTATTTTGATATTATCCGCCAGAAAACGGCATCGCTCATTGCCTCATGCTGCGCAGTGGGGGCGTGTTCATCCGGAGCAGATAGTGTCATCATTGAGAAAATGAGGCTTTTTGGTGAAAAGATCGGGATGGCTTTCCAGATCAAGGACGACCTTTTTGATTATGGAACCGCCGAAATCGGTAAACCCCTGGGCATCGACATTAAGGAAAAGAAAATGACCCTTCCGCTGATCTATGCTCTACGCCATGCTTCCACACTAGATAAAACTGCCACGATTTTCAAGATCCGATACCAAAGTCAAAACATGAAGAAAGTCCGCGAGGTGATTGATTTCGTAAAAGCTTCCGGCGGTATAGAATATGCCAAAAATGCCATGGAATCGTATTTCAAGGAGGCACTTGATATTCTGGAATCATTCCGAGATTCGACCTATAAAAACTCCCTTCGCGACCTGGTGAACTACACGATTCAACGGGAAAAATAGCACTCGAAATTATTTTAAAACTCACAGCGCAATCGCTGTAAGATTGTAGAGTATGTATCGAAATAAAGTTTTTCTTTTCAGGATTTCAGGTACTTTTTTAAATGAAGCACCGTTGAAAAATTCATTGTGGAGTCATTAATATTGATCTATTAAAACCAGTCAATAATGAAAATTCAATTTCTATACCTGGCATCCAGGAACCGCGAGCAAAATATTCCGAGAGTGGTAAAGGAGATCATGAAGCGATATCCCGTGGCGCCGGTGAAATAGGTCTTTTAAAATCAAATATTTAAAAAGTGAAAAAATTATTCGGTGCAGTCCGTTATCAGTGGATTAGCCCACTTCTGGTTTTCTTTTCCGGGCTAATCTATTTAATCAAGGCAGAACCGGGAAGAACGATTGCTACTTTCTGGTGGGTATTGACGCCCTTAGCCTTTCTCTTAATGGTTCTTGGAATTTATAGACACATTCTATACGCCAGGACAAAAAAGGAATCACTTTTAGAAAAGAAATGACTTTACAGCGCTTTCGCGGAATGTCATACTTCCACCTCAGAGTCACTCGCAGAGGACTCTGAGGGAAATATGAGAGAATCAATTATCCAGGTTCAATTGATCTGATCCGTTTTGTTTTTTCTTCCAGAACATGAGTTTGGATTTGTATTTTGAATAGTATTCTTTCCACAGTAAAGCGATGCCCGAGTAAAAGGTGACCTCTCCTACTATCACCAATCCGGTAATAATCCCAGCGATTTTACCACCCGATGAAACGAACCACGGCACAACTAATATCAGTCCGAATGACAGACAACAAATAACGAGAAGTAAAAATCCGAGTTTTTTGGTCATGGTTTATTCTGATTAATTATTGGGGCACAAACGCCTATGACTCTGTGCCGATGAGTTATTCTTTTTTTATACCAAAAGCAGGATTTATCTTCAGGAAACGGATGATAAGGAAACCTGGGACAGTACATATCATCACCCAGATAAAGAAATTCTGATAACCGATGATCTCCTGGAGCCATCCGCTGTACATACCGGGCAGCATCATGCCCAATGCCATAAAACCGGTGATGATGGCGTAGTGCGCCGTCTTGCTTTTTCCTTCCGCAAAGTGGATCATGAAAAGCATATAGGCGGTAAATCCAAATCCGTAGCCGAATTGCTCCACCGCGACGCAGGCAGCAATCGTCGTAAAACTTGTCGGCAATGCGCTCGACAAATAGACATATACCAGATTCGGCAAGTTGATAGCCAGTGTCATCCACCAGATCCAGTACTTTAGTCCCTTCTGCGATGCCACAAATCCACCAAGAATACCACCGACCGTCAGCGCCACGATGCCAATAGTGCCATAGATGAAACCAACATCGCTTGTCGTGAGGCCAAGGCCGTCATTTTGCTGGCTGTCGAGCAGGAAGGGTGAGGCGAGCTTCACCAACTGGCTTTCTGCAAAGCGAAACATGAGGAAGAAAAGCAGTGCCGGCCCAAGGTTTTCTTTTTGAAAGAAACTCTTAAAGGTGCGGCCGAATTCCCGGATCAAATCGCTGCCTTCCGATACCGGCTTATCGCTGTCAGGCCGCGGAAGAATGAAGCGGTGGTAAAGGAAGAACAAGACAAACAATCCGGCGAGAACATAAAAGGTAATTGACCACGCCAAGGTGATATTGCCGGAGAGACCTTCGAAAGAAGCGATAGCTGCGTTATTAAGTTTGGCATCAGCCTGAAATACGATCCACGCGTTGCGGTTCCAGTTTTTTTCTGTGAAAACCAGCCGTTCTCCATGAACAAGGCTGATATTTTTATCACCGGAATCCCATCGCGCATTCAAGACCACCTGTTGGCCGGAGGTGGGAGGTGCGGATAAATGCAAACCGACGACTCCGATATTTCCAGAGGTTTGTGAGGTGACGATATTATCAGGCTTGTTCTTGCCAAAATGCTTGGTAAGCCATTCTTTCAAAGGTTCACTGATGTGGCCAGTCCACCAGGATAATTTTCCCGACTTTAGTGCAGTTTCTTCAATGAGGATATGGCCGTTTTGTTCATTTAAAGCCCTGGCGTCCGCTTTGATTTTTGCGGCATCTACGGCATCAATTTTTTCAGTTGAAATAAGCAGATGATCCGAAGTGAGGACGAATTGTAATTGACCATTGGAGGAGGTGTATGTGCTATCGTTTAGTAGTGGCATCTCGGATTTAATGCCAGGTTCGGCGTTTACCTCGATTTTTACAGGCGGCATACCGGTGCCAGTCTCGAGTGCGCCCGCCAGAATGATGAGCAAACCTTGGCCTGTAATCATAGCAATACGGTAAAAGGTACTGCGAATTCCCACAAACAGCGCCTGATCGTGCTGACTGAGGCCGAGCATATAGAAGCCATCAGCAGCGATGTCATGCGTAGCCGAGCTGAACGCTAAAAGCCAAAAAAACGCCAGCGTATATTGGAAAAACGAAGGTGCCGGAATAGTGAATGCAATACCGGCCAAACCGGCGCCGATGAATAATTGCATGATGATGATCCACCAGCGTTTGGTTTTCAGCAAATCCACCAGCGGACTCCAGAACGGCTTGATGACCCAAGGCAGGTACAACCAACTCGTGTAAAGCGCAATGTCGGTATTGGAAATTCCCAGGCGCTTGTACATAATCACCGAGACGGTCATTACTACTACATATGGCAGCCCTTCAGCAAGATAAAGCGAGGGCACCCATGCCCATGGAGAGGTTTTCTTCATCGTCAGGTAGTCTTCGGTTTAAAAATACGTCGAATCCCCATGGATTCAAATTTATTTGCAGCATGTGATCTGTTCCTAAACCGATGGTTCAATAGTTCAGTGGTTCAATAGATCAATTGTTCGGCTGTTCTATTGTTCCTAGTTCCCATCAGGCGTTTCTTGACCGTCATCATTTCGCGAGTCGAAATCGGTTTCATTTACCCATCCCGCCTGTAACTTTTCACCGGCCATATAACGGTTATAAAAATCACGTACGTCTTCGCCGGAATAGAGATATTCATCAAAAATATGCCCTTTGCCCAGCATACGCGGATCATTCTGCTCGGCGAGCTCTTGTTCCATTTGGGTAATCATGTCAGTTACCCTGGCGGAATACTCGGGAAAGGACGCAAGATTAATCATACACTCAGGGTCATCCTGAATGTTGTACAATTCTTCCAGCGGACGGAATCCAAAGGATTTTTCCCAGAGCTTAGTCAGGTTTTCATCAAAGCGGCCATTAATCAGAATGGTTTTTGTCGGACTGCCATCGCTGTTCAGATAGCCGGTTTCGGGATTGCAAGCAGGCCAGCGGTCGGGCGCATAATTCTTAATCATTAAAAATCCATCCTTTATCATCGCTCTGATCGGATACCCCACATCATCGGGTCGGCCTACATCATGCCGCTCCTGGCCGAGAAGCAGGTGGTCGCGATTCGTGGGATTATCTGAATAAAATACATCCGTGAGGCTTATTCCCTGCATCGGTTGCATTCCCGAAGTTTCCGAATCGAGCCCGGCAACATCAAACCAGGTAGGAGCGAAGTCGATAAAACTCACCAAATCGTTGATTGATCGCCCTGGGTTTTTTATGCCTTTTTTCCACATGATAGCCAGCGGCATGTGGTTCGAATATTCGTAAGCATTTCCTTTGACGCGTGGAAAAGGCATGCCATTGTCTGACGTCACCACCACAATGGTATTGTCCAGTTCGCCGGCCTTCTCCAGAATATCCAGCATGCGCTGAAGGTGTAGGTCGAAATATTCAATCTCGAAAGCATAGTCGAGTATGTCAGTTCTTACTGTGTCGCTGTCGGGCCAGAATTCTGGCACCTTATCAATCTGGCCGATGGATTTTTTACCCTTTTCAATACCTAGACCGTACTCATAGGCACGGTGTGGTTCCGTGGAACCATACCAAAAACAGAATGGCGTACCAGTTGGTTTTTGTTTGAGGAAATCCTCAAAATTTGCCGCGTAGTCGTTTGGTGAAATATACTTTGCGGGTGGAGTGGTCGTGAATGAATTATACGCCTTCCCCGTAAGTTCCCGTGGTGTGCCATCAGCGTTTTTGGCCACTCCTGGCGCCCAGCCCTTGGCAGTATAGCCAACATGATAACCGTTTTGTTCCAGCGCTTCCGCGTAGGTTTTAAATTTCACAGGAAAGTAGGGCACATGGTTTGCCGCTTCTTCCAGTTGCCAGGAGTTGCGACCTGTGAGTATGCAGGCTCTTGATGGAGCGCATTTGGCGTTTGGTGTATAGGCGTTGTTAAACAGTAATCCTTCTGTTGCCACCCTGTCAAATGCAGGCGTTTTCACCCAAGAGCAGCCATAGGCGCTCATGTGTGGGTAAGAAGCGTCATCGGCAATAGCGAAAAGTATATTAGGCGGTGCTGTTTTTTTTTTAGTAGATGTTGTGCAGTTTAATAGTATAATGGAAAAAGTTAAAAATATCCATGAGTATACGAATGCTTTTTTCATATGATGCTGTTTTACCTTACCAATATAGGTGTTCATAAATTCTGGATTATCTAAATGAAGGTCAAAAAAAAGGGCGCTTTGTGAAGCGCCCTGGATTTATGATTACATTGGAAAATCAGCTCGCCGTGGTTAGCTCTGCAGGAACTTGTTTTGCTTCTTCCGGTATATCCGCTGTCAAGGCCTTCAGGAAGGCTGAAAGGTCGCTGACCTGCTCGTCAGTAAGGTCAACATTCAGATTCAGTTTTGCGATGAATTTCACGGCTTCTTCGAGGGTTTGCACACTCCCGTCATGGAAATACGGATAGGTCTCCGCCACATTACGAAGTGAAGGCACGTTGAACATATACTTGTCGGCTTCGTTCTGTGTGACTTTAAACCTGCCCGGATCTACCGGATCGCTCTTTGTGAGTTCCCAGTAATTTCCATAAACGCCGAATTTCTGAAACATATTTCCCCCAAGTAAGCTGCCCATGTGGCAGGTGGTGCAGCCCACTTCCAGAAAGGTCTTCAGGCCTTTCATTTCCTGTACGGTAAGTGCATTGGCATTGCCTTTCAGGTAATCGTCAAATTTGGATGGAGTGAGTAGGGTTCTCTCAAAGGCTGCAATGGCGAGGCAAAGGTTATCATAGTTTAGCGGAATGGCTTCACCAGGAAATGCCTCTTTAAACATGGTCTGATACATATCAACTTTTGCTAGCCTGTCCATCAGGAATTTTTCGTTTGGAATGGCCATTTCTACAGGGTTTAGGACAGGCATACCGGCTTGTTCTTCCACATCTTTGGCACGGCCATCCCAAAATTGGGTACTATGTAAAGCTGAGTTCAGCACTGTTGGCGAATTGCGCTCACCCAATCCACCGTTGTCACCCGGCGATGTTTTTTTACGGTCGACACCGAAAGTGTTCAGATCATGGCAGGTGTTGCAGCTCTGCGTCTGGTCTTTCGACAATCTTTTGTCGAAGTACAATACCTTACCGAGTTTCACTTTTGCATCAGTCAATGGATTTGCGGCATTTTCAGCAGATACAGGTAAAGCCTGAAATGCCGACCGTGCCTTAGGGCCAACCACCGCTTCCATTTCAGCGATTTGTTTCATCGCCTCCATTTGTTTCTCCATAACGTTTTGTTCAGGGCCTTTTTTGGAACTACAACCAAAGGCCAGCAGGATTAATCCTGCGAAAAGTAGAGATGCTGTTTTCATCTTATGATATTATTTAAATTAATAAAAATTTCACGGCTTAATTAAAAATGGCAATAAGTGATTCCGTTTTTTAGTCGTGGATTGAATTTGGAAATGAAATTACAAAACAGAATTAAATTCTCCTTCTCTTTTATGAAATTGGGATACAATTTAAAATGAATCCATGGAACACAATCGAAGATCATTCCTGAAGACTATATCACTCGCCACCGGAGCGACAGTCCTATCGCAAAAAGGTTATCCCTTGTCGTCAGTAAAAACTTCCACTAATGACATTGCATGCCAGCAATACACCTGGTATTCCTATTTCCTGAGGGAAAACAAAAACTGGATGGAAAATCCGGAAACTTCAATGGAGGCATTTCTAGCATCAGGACTGCGCGGTTATGAGCCGTCTTTCAATGGGTCGGAAGAAGTAGCCATACTACACCAGCAATTAAAGCAACTAGAAATTGGCCACAAGTCCATGTATGTGAATTCGGTTCTCCATGAGCCGCTGATTGTGGAGGAAAATATTTTGCAGATCCTTAGCATTGCCAGTGAAGCCGTAAAAGCGGGAATCAGCATTCTTGTCACCAATCCTACACCGATCAACTGGAACGGGACAGAAAACAAATCAGATGATCAGTTAAAAACCCAAGCCATCGCCCTTAATCATCTGGGCGAAAAACTTAAGGCCATCGGCATGATACTAGCCTATCACAACCATGATGCGGAAATGCGTGAAAGCGCCCGCGAATTTCATCACATGCTCACAGGTACCGACCCTTCGGTAGTAAAACTATGCCTGGATCCGCACTGGATATTTCGTGGTTCGGGCGATTCGCAGGTTGCTTTGTTCGATATTGTCGAAATGTACTCCAGCCGCATTGTAGAGCTTCACATCAGGCAATCGCAGGATGGCATCTGGAGCGAAGTTTTTGAGGAAGGCGATATTGATTATAGTCGCCTGGTCTCTGTTTTAAATAATAAAAAGCTGAAACCCCATCTGGTGCTGGAGCAGGCGGCTGAAAATGGCACACCACACACCATGGATGCTGTGGCGGCTATTGGCAAAAGTTTGGAAAACTGTAAACTGATCTTCAGAGAGTTGTTATGATCCTACCGGAACAATCCGGATTACCATTCCGGGACCTTCGGTTCCTACGTAAATGTAGCCATCGGGTCCTTGGGTGATAGATCGCATCCGCCCGAAATTTTCTAGGATTTTTTCCTCGTGAACCACCTTTTCGCCGTCAAGCTCTACGCGGGCGATATAGGAAAATTTCAAAGAACCCACCAGTATATTTCCCTGCCAGGGCGCGTAACGATCGCCGGTCACGAAACTCATACCACACGGAGCAATGGACGGCAACCAGTAATGAAGTGGCTCTGAATATTCGGGTTTAGTGGTGTAGTCGCTGATAATGGTGCCGTCATAATTTTTACCATAAGTTACCTCCGGCCAGCCATAATTGGTGCCAGCTTTCACGATGTTGATTTCATCACCGCCCATTGGGCCATGTTCATGCGTCCAGACTTTTCCCGTAACCGGGTGAACGTCCATTCCCTGCGGATTTCGATTGCCGAAAGTGTAGATCTCCGGTTTCGCACCAGGGCTGTTCAAAAATGGATTGTCGGTGGGTATTGATCCATCATCTTTTATTCTCAGTATTTTGCCGCAATGGTTTGTGAGCATTTGGGCATTTTCTTTTGTGCCGCGCTCACCAACTGAAAAATAGAGGTACCCGTCGCTATCAAACGACATCCGGCCGCCGAAGTGATTGCCACCTTCAAAATATGGCAAAGCCTGGAATATCACTTGTTGATCGACGAGGTCGAAACCGTTGAGCCGGGCACGGGTAATTGCTGTGTTGCCGCCGCCTTCACCTGGCGCTGCATAGATGATATACAACCAGCCGTTGTCTTCATATTGAGGGTGGAGTTCTATTTCGAAAAGACCACCCTGGCCTTTGGCATATACTTCCGGAACGCCATTGATCTGTTGATCAAGGAGCTTACCATCGCGGATTATCCTGATTTCCCCATCCCTTTCTGTGACAAGGATATCCTTATTAGGGAGAACTGTCAACCCCCAGGCGTTTTTCAAACCTGTGGCAACTGTATCTATGTAATAGTTTAGTTTTTCTGAACTGACAATGGTTTTATTCATTAAATCCGGCGATGTTCCGGGAGCATGTCTATCTACTTTGCTACACGCCATGGCAAAGACAATTGCCAGAATTGAGATGAGTTTGTTCATGTTGCTACTAATAATAAAGAATGGTAATCAGACAATTAATTTATTTTGGAAGGAAAAGGCATTGCGCAAAAATACGAAAGCCGTTGGATGCACAACGGCTGATCGAACTATTTGTTCAAATTTGCTGCTTTTTGTCATTAAGTTAAACTAAAGGTAAAGGCCACATGAATTCCTTATTTTCACATGGCCCTTTTAAATCTTACCCGATTTTAATGGTCTTCACTGGCTTCCTCTTGGCTTCTTCTTTTTTCGGGATCACCAGGCTGAGGATACCATCATTGTATTTTGCATTGATTTTATCAGCTTCGGCAGAATCCGGAAGGTTGAAAGTCCTTTCAAATGACTGATAGCTGAACTCTTTTCTTTGGAAATTTTTCGTGTCCTCTTCTGTATTTTCGTAGCTTTTCTGAGAAGAGATCGTCAGCATGTTGTTGTCGAGTTCTATCTTGAAATCGTTCTTGGTCATGCCGGGGGCGGCCATTTCTACATGAAACTCATTTTCAGTTTCATAAATATTCACTTTTGGAATAGTGGTACCTGTAACTGAATTTGATGGCCAATTGAACAGATCCCTGGTGAAGAAATCGTCAAACAGATTGGTTAATGCCGGGACGTACCCGACGTCTCTTTTTACAAGTGTCATTGTGATAGTATTTAAAGTGAAACATTAGACAATTCTTTTACAAATAGTTGCTCATGGAGCATTAAAACGTTTAACCTGAAATTACTTCAAGCGACCGCGGACACCCTTTCATTTGCAAAGTATATGCCACATGCAAAAAATGCCTTTTCAATGAAATTTTGGCGCTTTTCAACTGTCAAAATGACTATTGAATCGCCTTGAAATTGTCATGACTTCAGGTGCAACAGTCTTGATCATCATGACTGATAAGACTGGAGTTTTGCTGATTATTTTTGAATCGAAATTATCGTAGCCGCACTTCAATACGGGAGTTGGCTTCATTGAAAGAAACTGTGGCTGCTTCAAAGGAGGGTGGGCCGAATGGCGCTTTGGCGTCGTTGGAAAAACCATAAGGCTCTTTTGGAATGCCAACGAAATTGGTATCCAGGCTGCGGTTATCATTTACATCATGAAAAATTGTTATCGAATATGAGCCAAACGGTATGGATGAATTAATGGTCAATTCACCAGAAGCAGTCACCGGTACAATCTGGCTGAAAGCAGGGTTTTTCATATAGTCTTCGGCGTTATTGTAAACGGCCACAAGGATGGATCCCTTTGCTGATTTGATATTGCTAACATTGATCACCAGGCCTCGCTCACCATCGGTGGCCAGCGCCGGAGTAGCAAGTATGAAAATCAATAACCATTTTGTTACCACGGAATTGAAAATTTTTTGCATTGTATGATTAGTTTTATTCAGCTTAACTAATAGAAATCAACAAACATCTGTTTAGCCAGATTGTTTTGCCGTTGATTCAATATTTAAGTCCCCATAAAAAGTCTCTCCACCTATATAGAAAATAATACCGCTGGTTTTTTGTAGATTTGCGCCACCATGAACGATATATTGACCGTATTTTTCACCTGCCTTTCGATTTTCCTCATCAATCTGCCATGTGGATACCTGCGTGCCGGATACAAAAAGTTAAGTCTTATGTGGTTTTTTTTCATTCACTTGCCGGTACCGTTCGTGATTTATATCCGGCATTTTTTTGGTGTGGAACTCACCTGGACTTTAGCGCCTTTTCTATTCGGCAGCTTTTTTCTTGGCCAATATTTAGGCCGAAAGTTAAGAGTACGGCTCAACACAGAAAAAGTGATATCATGAATTTACAGGGAGTTTCATTAGCTTTCTTTTCCTAACTTGTACTTTCAATACCAAAGCTTTTAAACACATCAAAATATCATGAAAAAGAAAAATTCCCGCCGTTCATTTCTAAAGAATTCACTTGCTGCATCCACCCTGGCATTTATACCCTTTTCCGGAAGTGTATTTGCCGCCGGTCGAAAATTCACCCTCGAACTAAATCCGGGTGCCATCGGTGTGAAACTCAATCAAGAGCAATTGTTGGATAAAGCCGCTGAATATGGCTTCGAAACCATCGTGGCTTTTTCAGGAGCCCTGGCCGACTGGAGCGATAGCCAGATTAAGGAGTTTAATGGAAAAATGAAATCGAAGAAAATCAGTTGGGGAACAGCCGGGCTACCCATGGATTTCAGAAGTAATGAAGACACACAGAAAAAGGGAATCGCCGAATTACCAAAGCATGCTGCGGCGCTTCAAAAAGCCGGCGTCACGCGCATGTCGACCTGGATTATGCCGACACATGCCGACCTTACCTATCTGCAAAATATGAAACAGCATGGCACCAGACTCAGAGAAGCTGCAAAAGTCCTGGCAGATTATAATATCAGGCTTGGCTTGGAGTATGTAGGCCCGAAAACGCTGATGGCAAGAGATAAATTTTCGTTTGTACACACACTGGCTGAATGCAAGGAACTTATCGCTGAAATCGGTGAACCTAATGTCGGGGTGCAGCTGGATAGCTTTCACTGGTTTTGTGCCGGGGAATCAAAAGCCGACCTGATGACGCTTTCAAACAAGGACATCGTCACGGTCGATCTAAACGATGCCCGCGCGGGTCTTTCAGTCGCGGAGCAACTCGATGGAAAACGCGAACTGCCCATGGCCTCCGGAGTCATCGATATGAAAGCATTCATGGAAGCCCTCGTCGCCATTGGTTACGACGGACCGTGCCGCGCCGAGCCATTCAACCAGGCACTAAATGACATGGACGACAACGGGGCCATAAAAGCTACCGCCGATGCCATGAAAAAGGCCGTGGCCTTGGTGGGTTAAGAAGACTTTTAAAAAGTAGATTCATACCCGGACACCCTATGTCCGGGTATTTTATTTCCAACTGGTTCATTCATTATAACCTGGCGCTGAAGAACGCTTTTTATCTTTTAAAAGTCATGGTTTTTCAGTAGATTAAAGCATTATGAACGACCACAGTCGTCATCTTGCCGCCATCATGTTTACTGATATTTCAGGCTACACAGCTCTGATGGGAAGAGATGAGCGGAGGGCGATGGAGCTTTTACATACAAATCGCCTGATTCAAAAACCGCTTATCGAAAAATACAACGGAACGTGGGTGAAGGAAATGGGAGATGGCACCTTGGCCCAATTTGATAGCGCCTATAATGCCACAAAATGCGCCATTGAAATTCAGCAAAACGCTAAAAAGGAGCTAAAGGCCCAGTTGCGAATAGGTCTTCACCTTGGTGAAATCACCATGGAAAATGATGATATTTTTGGTGATGGTGTCAATGTAGCATCGCGGATTGAATCCATCGCCGATCCCGGAGGCATCTATATTTCCGAGGCCATCCAACAAGCACTTCATAACAGAACTGATATACGCACTAAATTTCTCGGTGAGGTACCGCTGAAAAATGTGGATAAACTGCTGAAGATTTATTGTGTTATAGGCGAAGGGCTGACTGTTCCGGAAAGAGTTAAAATTAAAAAGCTCCGGGAAGGTCTGGGAGCAGAAAAATCGAAAGTCAGGAGATTTTTTAGACATCCGCTATTTAGTGTGCTTATTCTTTTGCTGGTTGTTGGTTTTTTCACTATTCGAAACCTGGAAACGACAAATCGATCGAGAAGGGTCATGTCAATTGCAATTCTTCCATTCGCAAATTTCACAGGCAGCTCCAATGAACAGTATTTCGTAGATATGATGCATGATGCCGTTATCGGAGAGATATCCAAGATTGGAAATTTAATTGTTAAATCCAGAACTTCCACCTTACAGTTCAGGGATACGAAACTATCAGTACCAGAAATCGCACGAATTTTAGACGTTGATGCTTTAATAGAATCCTCCGTGTTCAAGACCGGCGACAGCGTGTATATTCAGGTACAATTGATCAAGGCCCGGCCGGAAGAAAATCACATATGGACCCAGGATTATAAACGGGACACACGGCACATTCTTACTTTATATGGCGATTTGGCGAAGACAGTGGCCAAGGAAGTGGAAATCCAACTGTCGCCACAGGAGGATAAATATCTCACGCATATAGAAGAGGTGGATCCTGAGGCATATAAGGCCTATCTGAATGGACAGTTTCAATGTAATAAGTTTTCGAAGATAGGCTTGGATAGTGCTGAATATTACTTTAATAGCTCCAGAGTTAGCGATCCGAACTACGCCCTGGCGTATGCAGGGCTGGCCCGTGTTGCCTTGGTCAGGGCACAATTTGGAATCATTCCTTATCATGAGGCGGCTATTGAAAATATTAAATTCCTTGAAAAAGCCATGTCGCTTGATAGTTCCCAATTTCAGATTCATTTTTTATTGGCTGCATTCAATGCGTGGGGTACCTGGGATTTTGAGACTGCTGAGAAGGAATTTATAAAATCCATAGAACTGAGCCCAAACTCCGCCATGGCTCGCGTTTATTATGCGCAATTATTATGTATTCTAAAGCGGTATGAGGAAGCCCGGTCCCAGGGAGAATATGCCATCCGGCTAGATCCATTCAATAATATCATCAAAATCGTTTATGCCCAGAATCTGAATTTCATGAAGAAGCCCAACGAGGCCATCCCTCTCCTGAATGAAATACGAAAAACGGATCCCTATGATGGTTTCATGCTATCGACAATGAGAACGTCCTATCATATCACAGGTGAGGTTGAAAAGGCCATCGAAGTGTGGAAAGATTCCTATAACAATGATTCAACTGCGATAACGGTTTTGGATAAAGCATATAAAAAGTCGGGCTACCAATTTGCACTTGAGCAGTTGGGTGAACTTATGGTAAAAAGATCAGAAACAGAGTTCATCACTCCATGGAGAATTTGTACTATTTACACACGGGCAGGTAAAAAGGAACAAGCCCTTCAATGGATGGAAAAAGCATACATTGCCCATGATCAGAATATGCCTTTTATCGCGACAGATCCGATCTTCGACTTTTTGCGAGAAGACCCGAAATTTGATCTGATCGCCAAAAAGATGAAGTTCCCATAGAATAAAATATCATCCACCAACAAGCACGATAAATCTGGGCTGATTGGGAAATTATCATATTGCTATGACCATCCGCGACTTCAAAGCTAATCAGGCATACGTGTCATAAAAAAAGCATGGCTTTCGACCAGGCTTCGTTTTCATCATTTCTTATTTTTCTTCTCATTTACCGGATCACAAATCCGCCATTCCTGCATAGTTTTCAGTCTCTGCTTCGGATGACTACAAACAGCAGCCAAAAATTAAAATCAGTATATTCTACTCATTCCGGATTTATTGAGATTTGTTTTTAGAATTCCATACCCAGCGTTGCAATTAAATAGTAATCATTCGAAAGCGGGTTGAAATAATGAACACCAGCGGTTAATTTCCAAAATGAATATTGTGCAAAAACACCCTTCTGAAGTTCAATATCTGATTGAAACAGCCGTGTCCGGGAGGCGGAGATTCCTGTTCTGGAATTCCCGAAAAGTGTAACAGCCAATTCTGTCCAGGAATTAAAAAAATTATTCTCTTTCCTGACAAAATCGAAGACGAGTTCATTTTCAAAGTAGAAGTCAAGTTTTTTCCAAATAAGACTGACTTCCAACCCCGGGACAATCCCATTCGTCTTTCCAAACACGACCCCAATAATGGGTGTTATGCTCAGCTTTAGTTTACTCCCTGTATCGAATCTATATCCCCCGAAAACTTATCACGAGTCGTGATAAGTTTTCTTATCCAAAGTAAACCGTTATCAAAAGTGCAATACGCTTTGGTCTGATTACCAGTTGTTTATGCATCGTACTTTTTAATGCGACTTTTGATAACGATTTGAACCGGTATTACTTGGAGAGGTTCTTTAACCAAGTTTT
>JBGSYX010000038.1:0-2558 GCA_041750735.1 Cyclobacteriaceae bacterium | reverse complement strand
ATGAATTCTACACTTCCACCACCGATATCCATGATGAGGCTATCATCGCCACCGATATCAATGGCTGTTTTTACACCTTTATAAATGAATTCAGCCTCTAACTCTCCGGAAATAATATGAATCGGGAAGCCGGTTTTAGCTTCGATCATTTCCCGAATTTCGCGCCCGTTTTTTGCATCTCTGAAAGCACTGGTGGCGTATCCGTACACTCGATCTACCTTTTCACGGTCGATAATTTTTTTATAGCGATCTATGGCATCGAGCGCTCTTTTTTGGGCATCTTCGGTAATCAACCCATGATTAATACCCCCTTTGCCTATCTTGACGGGTATCTTTTCATTTCTAAAAATATAGTACGCATTCGGTGTAATTTTCACCAAAAGAAGGTTGAATGTGTTGGTACCCAAATCTAAAACCGCCACTCTCTGTGCTGTCATATTCCTCAATTTCGGTGCAAATCTACTAATACTATACCGTATTTTTCAAATTGTTATCCCACACACATTCCCACAGTCCCCAAAATCATTATCTTGTACTACGGATTTGTAGTGGTTTTTCTAGTGAAAGACCATGTTGGACATATTGTAAACAACTGATGGACAGGATTAAAACCAAGTTTAAAGAACTCGAAGAAAGAAGAAGAGAGGCACTGGCAGGTGGTGGCCAAAAAAGAGTGGAGGACCAGCACCAGAAGGGTAAACTCACTGCCCGCGAGCGGATCGACCTGCTTGTGGATCAAGGCAGTTTCCATGAAATCGGAGCGCTGGTAACTCACCGGTCGACTGAATTCGGTCTTGAAAATGAAAAATATCCTAGCGATGGTGTGATAACAGGTTACGGCGCCATCGACGGACGGCTCACATATATTTATTCACAGGATTTTACGGTATTCGGCGGATCGCTGTCAGAAACACATGCTGCGAAAATCGTAAAAGTTATGAATCTGGCGCTAAAAAATGGGGCACCGGTTATCGGTATCAACGATTCCGGCGGGGCACGCATTCAGGAAGGGGTCGATTCGCTTGGCGGATATGCAGATATTTTTTACCTGAACACACGGCTTTCTGGGGTTATTCCACAAATTTCATTAATTATGGGGCCTTGCGCAGGCGGCGCGGTATATTCGCCGGCGATCACTGATTTTATATTCATGGTCGAGCAGACATCCTACATGTTTGTCACCGGACCAAAGGTGGTAAAAACCGTAACCCATGAAGACGTAACGTCGGAAGAGCTTGGTGGCGCACATACCCATAGTACAAAAAGCGGCGTAACGCATTTTTCGACATCCGATGAGTGGTCATGTTTGCTGCAGGTCAAAAAACTTCTTGGCTATTTACCTCAGAATTGCGAGGATTTTGCTGTGCCCCGAAGTGAAATTAGTCCACCAGAAGAAGCGAAGATACTTGATACAATTATCCCAGAGAATCCCGGCGAGCCTTATGACATGCATAAAGTTATTAGGGCAGTGATCGACAGGGATAGTTACATGGAGGTTCAGAGAGAATTTGCCACGAATATCATCGTGGGATTTGGGCGGATTGGCGGGCGAAGTATTGGCATCGTGGCGAATCAACCGGCTGTGTTAGCAGGGGTACTCGATATCCATGCGAGCCAGAAAGGAGCGAGGTTCGTACGTTTTTGCGACTGTTTCAATATCCCGCTATTGGTACTCGAGGATGTACCAGGATTTATGCCCGGAACCCACCAGGAATGGAATGCCATAATAACTAACGGCGCCAAACTCCTATATGCATTTTGTGAAGCCACAGTACCCAGGATTACCGTGATCACGCGAAAAGCATACGGCGGTGCCTATGACGTGATGAATTCAAAGCATATTGGTGCGGATATGAATTTTGCCTGGCCAACCGCTGAAATCGCCGTTATGGGCGCACGTGGGGCAGCTGAAATCATCTACAAAAAGGAAATATCGGAGGCAAGCGATCGCGATGAAGCACTGGAGAATTATGAAAAAATCTATAATGATAAATTCGCCAATCCGTATATCGCCGCTTCACGAGGCTTTATCGACGAGGTTATTATGCCTCATCAGACGCGTGAAAAGCTCATCGCCGCGTTTGCAATGCTCGAAAACAAAGTGGATTCCATTCCAAAGAAAAAGCATGGGAATATTCCGCTGTGAGAGATTACCTATATGATGACTCTTTCAACTTTAAGGTGGCTTTAGAGTAAGACCTGGTTTTATTTTCGTCCTGGGGTTTTGTAAATTTGATTTAACTCCAATAACCTATGCTTTACTAATAGAGCATATTAGCCGTCCAGCCTGGCGACTTACCAGGTTGGCTTGCATCCGGGATGACCATTCAGAATATTTTGCGGGACGTTGATGAACCCAAGGCGGAAGACATTTATGCTGCACTTAGCTATGCAGCCAATAAGGACCGAAAATTTATCAGTTCGCAGTTAGAGGCATTAACCTCTTTCCAGATTAAAATCAAACACCAGATCATTCATACATTTGAAATGACCTTTTGGGCATTTTGAGCGGCCTGACTTGGAACAAGGACGGCATTTCAAATTTTTGTTTTCCAGCA
>JBGSYX010000037.1:0-9392 GCA_041750735.1 Cyclobacteriaceae bacterium | reverse complement strand
GTGTGATTATAAATAGTCCGATATACCTCTTCAGATTGAAAAACCGGATGGGCCATGTTTATCAGGGTAGTGAATGGGCTGATGTTCTGTGGATCTTCTACAATTCCGGTAATGATATTTTCTTCTGTTGCCGTTTTGTCCGACAACAGCCTTATCTCTACACTGTGCAAATTTCCATCTGCTTTTTGGATATGAAAGTTTCCCGAAACCTCCATTTTTTCATGAAGTGCTGATTGAAGCATTTCAAAAAAAGCATGTGACGGTGCTATCTTCAATAATGATGTTATCGTAGTCTTTCCAACGACACCGTCAATATACCCGCTATAGGTTTTAAAAAAAGGATTTAAGTTCAGTATGCGACCGTCCCCGTCAATCGTAAAAACCGGGGTTCGTACCAAACGCATTGTGCTATCCATCTCTGTCATTAAAAAAGTATTTATCTCCCTGACACCTCTTCCCAATAATGATTGTGTAAAATAGTCTAAAAAACCCAAGGACAAAAAATGCATCATGGGCGGATTCTTACATAAAGATTGATCTCCTAATTTGATTTCCAGGAAACCCTACCTTCCATACCATATCCCAATTTTTAGAAAATTGAGTATAATTGAGCTTTTAATTGAGAGGTATGATCAGGTATTCAGGATTGATTGGTGTTTTAATGATTTTTTCTGTGCTCTTTTTTAAGTGCACATCGGATCATACCGTTTCGATGCGCTTTCGCCTGCTCCCTTCCGAAAAGACGGGAATAACCTTCCGGAACGGCCTGGAAGAAACCCACGAGATGAACATCATTTCTTATCCTGACTTTTACAGCGGAGGTGGAGTTTCGATCGGTGATATTGACAATGACGGACTGCCAGATGTGTTTTTCACCGGAAATCAGGTAAGCCCTCGTCTGTACAAAAATCTTGGGAATATGACATTTCAGGATATCACCGTGGAGGCGGGCTTAAGCAAGAAAGGAATAGGTTGGCATACCGGTACCTGCATGGTAGATATCAATGCCGATGGATATTTGGATATTTATGTGAGCAAATCCGGGATGGAGGCTCCGGAGGACAGGGCTAATATGCTCTACATAAACAATGGTAATGGCACTTTCACCGAACGGGCAAAAGAATATGGTCTCGATAACCAGGGCTATGGGGTAAACGCGGCTTTCTTCGATTATGATAAAGATGGTGATGTTGACGTTTATGTGGCCAACCAGGTTTCATCGCGACTAAACAGCAACGACGCCGCCCGCCTGAGAAATATCCCGCATCCGTATGCCGGCGACCGGCTCTATGAAAATGTGGATGGACATTTTGTTGACGTTTCACAAAAAGCCGGCATCTATAGTTCGGAAGTCGGATTTGCCCATGGAATTGCCATCGGCGACATCAATAACGACGGTTGGGAGGATATGTACGTGAGCAATGATTTTTTTGAATACGATTATCTTTATTTGAATAACGGCGACAAAACATTCAGGGAAGTGATGAAAGACCAGATGAGACACATCCCGAATTTTTCCATGGGAAACGATCTGGCAGATTTCAATAATGACGGACAGCTTGATCTGGCTGTACTCGACATGGTTGCAGAAGACAATCGCAGACTGTACATGAATACCGGAGGAATGGGGCAGCAGCGTTTTGAAAGGGGGGTACAGCAAGGGCTTTATTATCAGTACATGTTCAATATGCTGCAGATGAACAATGGAAACGGAACATTCAGTGATGTCGGCATGATGGCCGGAATGGCCCGGACCGACTGGAGTTGGGCACCATTGCTTGCCGACTATGACAACGATGGATTCAAGGATCTTTATGTGACCAATGGCTTACGAAAGGATATCAGGAATATAGATTGGGGCTTCAACTACAGGAATCTTACACAGTTTGTTTCTGACTTTTCGAAATTTGAAAAATCCCAGTGGGATATGCTGCTTGGTACCATGCCAAGCGAACAGGTCGTCAATTACATGATGCGCAATAACGGCGATCTGACCTTCACAAAAGTCATGGAAGATTGGGGCATGGATCAAAAGTCCTGGTCGAACGGGGCAGCTTATGGCGATCTGGATAATGATGGCGATCTGGATATAGTAGTAAATAATATAGACGGAGATACATTTGTCTATGAAAACGAATCTAAAGGACACAATTATATTCGGTTCAGCATCCGCGGGCCTGCTGCGAATCCTATGGGGCTTGGCACCAAAATAAAGATTTGTCATGGAGGAAAATTTCAATATCAGCAGCATTATGTATCCAGAGGGTACAGGTCAAGCATGGAGCCAGGGATCCATTTTGGAATAGGGTTGGATAGCCTTGTTGATAAAGCTGAAATTACCTGGCCAGATGGAAAAACAACAGTTTTGATAGACTTGAAAGCCAATGCAGAAGTTAGACTGGACTATGCAACCGCGACATCGGATAGTATTTCTGCTCCTGAGCAAGTTACACCGGTTTTTGAGGATGTCACATCGTGGATCGGTATAGAAATGAAGCACCGTGAAAATGAAGTGTACGATTTTATGAGTGAGCCGATGCTGCCATACAAGATGTCAACACTTGGGCCTGCTTTTGCCTGTGCTGATGTCAATAACGATGGGCTCGATGATATTTTCATGGGAGGATCATACCACGTACCGGCCCAGCTTTTCTTACAACAACCGGAGGGATGTTTCACGCTCCAGACCTCTGACCTTTGGGAATCGGAGAAAAACTACGAGGATGTTGGTGCCGCATTTCTTGACTATGACCTGGATGGCGATCTTGACCTTTATGTAGCAAGCGGGGGCAATGAAAATACAGTAAAAAGCCATATGATGGACCATAGGTTATATGCTAATGACGGCCATGGAATATTCACAAAACCCCAGGGCGTGATCCCTGAAATCAATGTTAGTGGAGCTGTGGTGCGGCCATGTGATGTTGAGGGTGATGGAGATTGGGACCTTTTTGTAGGAGGCAGAATGGTACCCGGCAATTATGGAATGTCACCTGACAGTTACCTTTTAATTAACGATCATGGAAAATTTATAGATGCTACGGAACAGAGTGCGCATCAATTTAAGGGATTAGGAATGGTTATCGACGCCGTTTGGTCAGATTACGACAGGGACGGCGATCGGGATTTAATCGTGGTAGGCGAGTGGATGCCAATCACAGTTTTCTACAATGACCATGGAAAATTGAAGCTTCTCAGGAATAGTGACACCGGATTGGAAAAGTCAAATGGATGGTGGATGAGCATCGCAGCTGTTGATATGGATAATGACGGAGATGATGATTATATCCTGGGGAATATGGGCCTCAATTACAAATTCAAAGCTTCACCGAATGAACCTTTTGAGCTATTTGTTGGCGATTTCGATGAAAGTGGAGATATGGATGTAATAATGGGCTATCATCAGGAGGGGAAAATATACCCCGGCGCTGACCGCAACAAAATATTGGAGCAAAATCCATCGTTAGCCCGCACAATCGTTTCACATGATCAGTTTGCGACCATGACGTTGGAGGATATTTATGGGAAGGAATTACTGAAAAAATCCATCAACAAAAAGATACATACTATGGCCTCCGGATATCTGGAAAACCGTGGTAACGATCAGTTCACTTTCAGTCCATTCGACAATTACGCTCAGATATCCTGTACCCGGGCCATTAGCACTTTTGATGCGGATGGCGATGGCAATAATGATATACTACTGGCTGGAAATCTTTACGGTATGGAGGCCGAAACGATCCGTATGGATGGCGGTATTGGTGCCTTTCTTCGTGGAAATGGAAATGGCAAATTTCAATTTGTTCCTCTTAGTCAATCCGGATTGTACGTGGATGGAGATGTGAGGCATGTAATTCAGATGATTCTGGATGACCGAAAAATGTGGCTTTTTGCCAGGAACAATGAGCCGGTGGTGGCTGTAGGTTTGAGTAAAAAATAATTTGACTTGTCCGGTAATTAAAAGTTCAAATTACTTTTATTCTTCTGTTTTCTTGGAAGTGATGTTTAGATCACCTAATTTCGAATGTATCTACTAAGCTTCTCTATCACCCAAGTGAAGAACATATACGGACACCTTACGTTGAAAGAAATTTTTACACGGCTTGCCGATGAGCCCAATCGTGGATTGTACGAATTCTTTTTCAATAAGTATTATCCGAAACTCATTTGGTTTGCCATGCTGTATGTGAAGCAACATAGCGCCGCCGAGGAAATCGTTTCTGATGTTTTGCTTAATTTATTTAATCGCCTTTCAAAAATTGCCGAATCCCAAAACCTGGAGGGGTATATTTTCATAGCAGTTAAAAACCAGTCCTTAAAATACTTGCGGAAGAGCAACAGGATTACCTATCTGGAAAATTTTGAAAGTGACGAGGATCTTATGCTCACCTCACCGGATACGCCTGAGAATATTTGCATTGAAAACGAGTTTTACAAAGTCGTAAGAGAAGCAATAGAGTCCCTTCCGCCTAAGCGAAAGCTTGTATTCCGAATGGTAAAGGAAGAGGGGCTGCGGTATCAGGATGTCGCTGAATTGCTTGATCTGTCCATAAAAACAGTAGAAACCCATATGGGACTAGCCCTGAAAGTGATGCACCATCAAATAGAATCCTACAAAGCTTCCGGGGAAAAAAATGTCCCCATCATAGCGATAAAATGATGAAATTAATTTAAGGGTAAGCACACTTAGTTGGGTTTTTAACACAAGACTCGCAAACAAAGTATGACGGATCTGAACGACAACATTTTAATCTATGAACTTTTAGCTAAAAAGCTTTCGTCTCAAGCATCTCCGCTGGAGGTCGAGAAGCTCCGGCAAATGTTGGCAAATGACGTTCAGCATAAAAAGGCCACTGAAGAACTGGAGAAAATCTGGAAGCAAAGTTTTTTTGATCAGGGCAATTGCGAGATCGTTGGTCAGAGGGAGGTTTCAAATAAAATTTGGGCAAAATCTTTTGGTGCAAGACCGGCCCGCAAACACCGCAGAATTAATATTTCTTTCATTAGCAGGATCGCGGCATCTTTTATCATCCTTTTTACAGTGGGGGTCGTAGCAAATAAACTCATACGTCACGAAGAAGTTATAGTACCTGAGTTTACAATAATTACTAAAGAAACATTTCCAGGTCAGAAGTCAACCATTACACTCAGTGACGGAACCGTGGTTTGGCTTAATTCCGGCAGCAGGATTACTTTCTCCAGTAATTTTAATGACAGCATTCGTGAAATCCATATGGATGGGCAGGCTTATTTTGAAGTGTTTAAGGATGCAAAAAAACCATTCCGGGTATATTGCAGGGACATTGTAGTGGAGGCTCTTGGAACCAGTTTCGATATTAACGGGTATTCAGATATGCCTATGCAGGTCAGCTTGATAACAGGGAGTGTTCGGGTTTCAGATAGTGAAAATGGTGAGGAAATGGTGCTGAAGCCGGGAGAGTATTCGCGATATAATGAGAAAAATGAATTTTTAAGGCGAGGAGAATTCGATCTGAAATTACTATTAGCCTGGAAAGAGGGCAAAATTATTTTTAATAATGCAACAATTGAAGTGATTATAGCCAGGCTGGAGTTATGGTACGGAGTTGAAATAGAGAACCTCTCAACTATTCCGCGGGACAAGCCTTTTACCGGTGTTTTCGAAAAAGAGAACCTGGAAAACATACTTACCAACCTCGGTGATGTTATGGATTTTGACTATATTATAAAGGAAAATCAGGTTATATTAATAAATAGTACGCCTATGTAAATAAACAAAGACAAAAAAAAGGTGCCGACCTGGATAGACCGACACCCAGCTGAATGAGCTCCAACTCATAGCAGCTAATGAAACTAAGTAATGTTTAATCTCAACAACAAAATTATGCCTATTAAATTACTAGACAAGCTAATTATGCTATCAAAGCATTCGCTAAAGGGAGTTTTGTTACAGTGTTTGCTGCTCAATGCATTATGGGCAGCGGACTTAAACGCCCAGGAAGTTCAAAGAGTAACAGATGTGCGGCTCGATGTGAACATCAACAATGCGAGCCTTCCGGAACTGTTTGATTACATAGAAAGCAATACCAACTTCTACTTTTCATTCAGTGCAACCGATCTCAGCAAGGATTTTTCCTACACCAACAAATCAAGAAAAATCTCTGTTCGCGACCTGCTTCTCGACATTTCAGCAAAAGCTGATCTCAAGTTCAAGCAGGTAAACAGGAACATCATTGTTCAGAAAAACGAAAATTCTTCAGTTACCGTCCCGGAAATCGAGATGGTTATCCAGGGAATTACCGTGACCGGTAAAGTAAACTCCAGTGAAGATAATACCGGATTACCAGGCGCCAACGTCATTGTGAAGGGTACCACCACCGGTACAGTTACCGACATGGATGGTAATTATACATTGGATGTACCTGATCGAAATGCTATCCTTGTATTCAGCTCAGTAGGATATATTTCATATGAAGTAGCAGTTGGCAATCAGGCGGTCATAAATGTAACCTTGAGTGTAGATGTTACCGCCCTCGAAGAAATTGTAGTGGTTGGTTATGGAACGCAACAAAAAGTGACCGTTACCGGAGCAATTGTTGCCGTAAAAGGTGACGAATTGGTGAAATCACCGGCTATCGACATGACCAACTCTCTCGCCGGCCGTATGCCTGGCGTGGTTGCGATACAAGCAAGCGGTGAACCGGGCTATGACGGATCGACCATTAAAATCCGTGGCTCAAATACGTGGGGAAACAGCAGTCCACTTATTGTAATTGATGGTATTCCTGACAGGGATGGGGGTTTTGGCCGACTAACACCACAGGATGTTGAGTCAATATCAGTATTGAAAGATGCCTCCGCTGCCATCTATGGATCCAGGGCTGCAAATGGCGCTATCATTATCACCACTAAGAAAGGGGCAGCTGGTAAACCTACCGTTGTTTTTGACATGAACTTTGGTTGGGCAAACCCAACAGTAATTCCTAATATGTCAAATGCCGTAGAGTATGCCAATATCATGAACGAACTTCCAATTTACCGCACTATTCCGGTAAATGAATGGGAAGCGGCCTCTCAAGCCATAAAGCAAACTGGCGTATATGACTCACCAACAGCAGGCGTAAATACCCTCAGCGCCAACTACAGTCCATCGGCTATTCAAAAACATGGCGACGGAAGCGATCCATGGGGATATCCTGACACCGACTGGTTTGACGATGCCTTTAAAGATTGGGCTCCACAACAAAAATACAATTTCATGATCTCAGGCGGTGCTCCAAAAGTGAAGTATATGGCTTCCATGGGCTACCTGCATCAGGATGCGATTTATAACAATTCAGCTACATTCTATAATCAGTATAGTGCCAGGCTCAACATGGAAGCTGAAATTAATAAGTATGTGAACTTCAATATGGGTATGATGTTCAGACGTGAAGACAGGAACTTTCCAACAGAAGGAGCGGGCGGTATATTTAGAATGCTGATGCGTGGACGTCCTACAGAGCCGGAAGTTTGGCCAAATGGCAAACCCGGTCCTGACATTGAAAATGGCCAAAATCCATACGTCGTGACAACCAATGCAACTGGTTATCAGAAAAATCCCACTGATTACATTCAAACTAATGGATCATTGGTCATAACCCAGCCTTGGATTGAAGGTTTAAAACTCACAATCAGTGGTTCAGCTGATATGAGAAACGACTTCAACAAAAGATGGCAAACCCCATGGGAATTGTACTATTGGGACCGGATAACCTATGAAGACGATGGAGTTACGCCATTATTAGTCCCGGCTGTCAGATCTCCATTTACAGATCCACGATTGACTGAGTCAAGTGCAAGAGGGCTCAATACAAACCTCACCGCAATGCTGAATTACGACCGCACTTTTGGCGATCATACCATTAACATTCTGGCCGGTGTTACTAAGGAGATATTCACAGGAGATGATTATTTTGCCTATAGGAGATTCTATTTATCAACTGCTGTTGACCAGTTGTTTGCAGGAGGTACCGATCAACAGAATACCGGAGGGAGCGCCTATGAATATGCACGCCTTGGTTATTATGGTAGGGTACAATATAATTTTAAGGAAAAATACCTGGCTGAGTTCATCTGGCGTTACGACGGGTCAGACTGGTTTCCAGAAGATAGTCGTTTTGGATTCTTCCCGGGCATACTTCTGGGCTGGAACATGACCAATGAAGGTTGGTTTAATGTAAAAGGCATCGACTATCTGAAACTAAGAGGCTCTGCTGGTCAGATGGGTAATGATCGTATTTATTATGATTTAGATCAAAATGGGTCGTTAGATCCAGTTAGGTATGGTTATTTATCCACTTTTAGCTTTGGTGATTATCCAATAAACTCATTGGTAGAAAAAACCTTAATGGAAAGACTCCTTCCAAATCAGGATTTCACATGGGAAAGGGCGAATAATTATAATATTGGTGTTGATGCGACTTTATTTGGAGGTCAATTCGATGTGACATTGGAGTACTTTCAAAATAACAGGAATAATATGCTGATTGGTTATAATGCAGCGACAACTCCGGGTTCATCAGGTATTCTTGACAAATTGCCGCCAGTCAATGAAGGTCAATTAATAAACAAGGGCTGGGAATTTGCCTTTACCTATAACCACAGCAAGGGTAATGTTCGTTGGGATGCCGGTATTAATGGAGGTTACGCCCAGAACAAGATCATAAACTGGGGTGAAAACCTGGATGCTTATCCTGAATATCAATGGATAAAAGATCATCCATTCCAAGCTTTCCTCGTATATCAATCTGACGGAGTATTCAAAGATCAGGAGGAAATTGCAGCAAATACACTCGATTACAGCGGTGTAACATCGCAACTAATCCCTGGCGATATGAAATTTAAGGACGTTGATGACAACGGAATCATAAATGCTGATGACCAGGTTAGGATCAATAGCACACCCGAGCCTACTTTCAATTTCGGGGCTACCTTTAATATGCAGTGGAACAAGTTTGATGTTTCCGTGCTATTCCAAGGAGCAACAGGCGCTAAGATCAGGATCACTACTGAGTCAGGTGATATTGGAAACTTCCTGAAGTATAGCAATGATAACCGCTGGTCAATTGACAATCCAAGCGATGAGCATCCAAGGCTTGCCAGCAGGGGTGATACCTATTTTACAGGAGGCGCTTATGGAAATAACACCTATTTCTTGTTCGATAAGGATTATGTGCGTCTGAAGAACCTGGAAGTCGGTTACAACATACCATTCCAGAATTCAGAAGCTATTCTTATCCAAAGTAAACCGTTATCAAAAGTGCAATACGCTTTGGTCTGATTACCAGTTGTTTATGCATCGTACTTTTTAATGCGACTTTTGATAACGATTTGAACCGGTATTACTTGGAGAGGTTCTTTAACCAAGTTTT
>JBGSYX010000036.1:0-20130 GCA_041750735.1 Cyclobacteriaceae bacterium | reverse complement strand
GATGTCGCCACTATCACGAAAAAGGATATCTCTGATTCCCTGTTTTCGATGAGGAGAGTTCTGTTGAAATTTACTTATCTGGCCGTTAATGATCACATTTATGACTCCATCATCGCAACCAACGTAAAGGCTGTTTTTATGAGGCACTATAATATTCACATTGTTTGACGACAAACCATCGTACGCTGAATAGTTTTCAAAGAAAACATCCCTGAAGCGCAGCAAACCGGCCTTTTTTGTTGCTACCCATAGACTGTTTTCATGATCGAAGCGAATAGACGACACCTGACTGCCGGGTAACCCTTTCGCTTCAGTGAGGCTATCCAGTTTTTGGCTTTCCAAATCATAGCGGTAAAGACCTTGCTCTGATGCAATCCAAATATTTTTGTAATCATCGAATAGCAGATCGTTTATTTCATGATTATGAAGTTTTTCAATAATTCTAATCTTTCCAGTCTCATCGATAAAAAAAATACCGTTGACTGAGCCCCCATAGATATTATCATCACTACCAACAGTAAGACGGTTAATTGTGCTATGCGGCAACCCATCTGCTACAGTATATTTTTTCACAGTTCCACTGCTATATTTAAATAATCCATTACCATTTGTCGCCACCCATATGTTTCCCGATTTATCAACGACGATGTCCATAATGCTCAGCATGTAGAACTCATCATATTCAATTTTTTGGAGGACCGAATCCTTAAAGACATAGACACCGTCGTTATTTGTTCCTATCCACAAATCCCCCTGATTATCCTCGGCAATGCATCGCACAGATAGTGAATTTTGACCTGGAGGCAATATGAGGGAAAATTCATTGTCCTTTAATTTAATTATTCCGGAGCTCTGTGAAGCAAACCATAGGTTGCCTTTTGAATCCTCAAAAGTTTCATAGAGGGAACTTGTGCTCAGTATAGGCAGTGTGGCTTTATCCCAAAATTTGAATCTTACCCCATCGAAGCGAAGCAGTCCATTAAAATTAGTAATCCAGATGAATTTGTCGGAGGACTGAAATACAGAGGTGAGGTTGTTGGAGACCAATCCTTCCTTGCTGGTCCATTGATCCATGGATAAGTCTGCTAAACTTTTTTTATTGGAAATGCCAACTGGATTTTGAGCTTGTAAGCTGACACAAGAGAGAAGAAAAGTCGAAACGATAATTACCCTTAACCCCACAATATAAAAGTTGTATGTATTACTCAGTTTTGTTGAATCCGTCAAATCTAAAAAATCCAAAGCAAATTCATGAATATTATAAAATAAACCTATATGATTTAGTTGTAAATATTCAGCTGGAAATCATTCATATTTTTCCCAAAGAACCTTATTGAAAATGTAAAATCCTTCTGGATCTGAAGATGCCCTGAATGATTCCCAAATGGACTTTTCTACATCCAGGTATAATACCTCAGCGTTGTCAAAGCGAACTATTACAAAACCGGAAATCCCATTACACGAAAGAAACTCACCTCCCTGAAGTCCGTTTTTCCTTGTCAATCTAAATTGCTGTTTAAAACGATACGTGGCTTCTCGTACAAGCGCTATTGCAACTGACATTTCTTCGGAGGATATTATCAGGCTGTCGCACGTCACATTTTGCGGACCAACCTTGTAGTCGTGCTCTATTTTCTGTGCCTGGCTCTGAAATACGAATTGCAGCAAGATGATGGTTAGCACTATTTTGATATGACTCATGACAAAGTCGGACTAAAGATTTGCGAAAAAGTACCAGACGATAATGAACGTTAAAGTTAGTTTCAGAATCGTTCCGAAAATAAGGCCAACAATAGTTCCCAAAGCAGCATTCAATGCTTTTCTTGAAGAATTACCACCAATCAATTCACCTGTAAGTGCACCTAGAAATGGCAGAATTATGAAACCAAAAGGTGGCCACACAAAGAAACCAAGCAAAATACCAATAAAGGCCCCCATCATGCCTGCCCTGGTACCGCCCCACTTCTTAGCACCGATGATTGGAATAAAATGATCGATGACCGCCACGATCACAACTGCAGTGGCCATAATAACTAGAAAAGTGGTCGTAAACGGTGGCGAATCGCGAAACTGTAAAAGTAACAAGGAAACATAGGCCACTGGAGGGCCTGGCACGGCAGGAATAAAACATCCAGCAATGCCTACAAGCAATAGAATAATTCCAAACAAAATTATCAGGAAATCCATGGATTAAAGATATGTTTTCATTAGCCAAGCCCAGAGGGTGGTTGTAAACAACGTAAATGACGCATAAATAATTGCCACCAGCGCCATCTCGGGCTGTCCCAGTAGTTTACTGGCAACAAAAATCGCCAGGGCGCTATTTTGCATACCAACCTGAATGGCAATCGTAAACCGGCCTTCATTATCAATACTAAATGATCTTGCGAAAAAGTATCCTACAAACATAGAGATGAGATTTAAAAGAAATGTAGGCAAAAACAGAAATGCGTATTCTGACATTTCTTCCGAAGTACCAGCATTTTCAAATAAGAATACTCCCGCAAAGACAAACAACAGAAAAACCGTCATGCTGAGATTTATAAACCGTTCATGCCGGGCAATGAATTTTGGATAATAAAACCTGAAAACCATGCCAATAATGGTTGGCAAAAGAATAGTTAAAAACATATTAGCGATTGTAGACCAGATGGGAAGGAAAATCTGAGTGTCGTGTCCCTCATACATTTTCAGCGTAACGTGCATGATGACAGGTATGGTAAAAATGATCAAAAAGCTATTGATGGCCGTAAGTGCTACCGAGAGCGCCAAACGGCCTTTTAGAAAGAAGGTGACAAGATTTGACGTGGTGCCACCGGGGCAAATAGCGATGAGCACCAGCCCGGCTTTATAGATTGGACCATAATCAAATATCATATTGAGCAAGAAGGCCACCACTGGAAGGAGGATCATCTGGGCTATTAATCCGATAATAATCGTCCGCGGCTTTTTGAAGGTCTCCCTGAAATCGCTCAGATTGAGATTGATTCCAATACCAAACATAATGTAGGCAATAGCTATTGGCAGCAGAATATGTGAAAACAGGTTTGGCGACATATAGAATGGATGTGGCTTAAATGTCGCAATTACACACGGCCGAACAAAAAATAATATCCCGTCCGGGGAATATTTTGTATAATAATGCGAATTTGATCTGCTGTGGGCAAGTTGGTGATCTTTAAGTTTGTTTGAGAGACCTCCAATAATGATCATTATTTACTAATATTGCCTCAAACTAAATTATTCATTTTCAATATATCGCATGAAAAGCATTTTATACCATCCCGTATTTATTGTTGTATTTTCAATCATCTTTTCCGCTTGTTCTTCCATTACAGTTATCCAAAAACCCGAATCTCCAAAAAATTACCAATTCGACAGGGTTCTTATTATCGCTCTGTCCAATGACTACAATTTACGGAAAATTGTTGAGGAGCAGCTTTCCTACTAACTACGCCAGATGGGCTACAATATGTTTAGCAGTGTGAATGTTAACACCGACAAAAAAGAACTATATACCAGGGAAGAAATCATCCAGCTTGCTGAAGAAAAGTCGCTCGACGGCGTCATCATAGTCAGGCTTAAAAATGTGGAAAGTAAGGAAGGATATTCTTCAGACGCAGTCATGAATCCATTTGATATGAATGGCTTTTTTTTCTTCACTACCACATACACCAATGTATATAATTGGTCCTATGTCCAGGAAAAAACTGTTACGGTAGAAACAGCCCTTTTTGATGCTCAATCAAAAAAAATGATCTATCAGGCTGAAGCAACAAATAAAAATTCAGGATCGCAGGAAGAAGGCGCAAGCGCTTTTGGAAAACGGTTTGCAAAGGCCTATAATGCCAGTGGTCTGCTGAAGAAAAAAGACTAATCAAAAACACAATAGATGGTATTTTTGTATTTACTATTCTAATAACACTAACAAACTGGGTATTCAATGATATTGAGATGGTTTCTACAGCGGCGGTTCAATTATTCCATCCTGTCGGCTATTGTTTCATTATACCAGATCAATCTTTCAGGAGAACTCTTCGCACAATCCGGTGATACTATTTGCTACACGATTTCACTGCACAAAGCTGTCCACCATGAAGCAGATATTTCTGTCTGTTTGAATGTGCCCGAAAAGCAGGATTTATTTCTTGTTATGAGTAAAGCATCGCCTGGCAGATATGCAATTCATAATTTTGGAAAAAACATTTATAATCTGAAAGCAATTCAGGATTCCACTATTTCAATAAGCATAGGTAGAGTGGAGCCCGACCTTTGGAAGTTACCTGATGTAAATGGCAAAATATCCATAGGTTGTACCTTGTTCGGCAATCAAGCCGACGGCACCTATACAGCAATTACCGATCAATATTCCATTTTAAACATACCGGCGACATTGCCATGGATCAAGTCCTTTGACACGCGTCCCATAAAACTGACAATAAATTTGCCCGACACTTCATCATGGACAATCGCTACACAACTTCCACCTATTGATAGCGTGAATCATGTGTATTTCTCCCCCAATCTTCAGTATCTCATGGATAGTCCGGTACTTGTTGGAAATCTGGCATGGAAAACTCTAAAACTCCCACAATCCGCTGACAGCAACTTTCATCTGGCGCTACTTGGAGAAATTCATGATACTGATTTCGAATTGTTAGCCGAAAAGGCCTCCCTAGTGATTGAAGAACAGAAAATGGTCTACGGAGAATTTCCGGATTTTGATTATAATCACTATACGTTCCTGGCGAGTTATGGCCCCGAAATGCATGACGACGGTATGGAGCATCGCAATTCCACGGTTATCACGCAGCCTGCAACTGACAAATCCAATCTAAATGACCTGATCGGCACTATTTCCCATGAATTCTTTCATGTATGGAATATGGAACGAATAAGGCCCTTAGCGCTGGAACCTTTCGATTTCACAAAAGCAAATGTATGCGGCGAACTTTGGTTTGGCGAAGGGTTTACGAGTTATTATGGCGATCTTATCCTGTGCCGTGCCGGAATCATGAGTACCGATGAGTATTTGGCCATTCTAGGGCGCAAGATCAATACAGTGTTGAATAGCCCAGGTCATCATTTTGGATCACCGGTTTATATGAGTGAAATGGCTGCGTATACTGATGAGGCTGCGGCAATCGATCCCACCAACTTTCACAATACTTTCCTGTCATATTACAGTTACGGTGAAGCGATTGCTCTGGCGCTCGATCTAAGACTTCGAACTGAATTCAAGGGTAAGTCGCTCGATGACTTAATCAAGATAATGTGGGATAAATATGGCAAGACAGGAATAGGGTATTCTAATAAAGACATTCAGAATGTCCTCACGGAAATGACCGGAAATGCCGGATTTGCTGAAGACTTTTTCCAAAACCACATTTACTCCAATCAGCTGCCAGACTATGCGTCGCTATTTGAACGGGCCGGATATAAATTCGTAAAGAAAAACCCTGGAAGAACCAGCGTTGGATATCTGAGGCTTCAATTTGAAAATGGCAAATCATTCCTTGCCTCCCCGCCCCTGTTTAGTTCCCCGATATATGACGCCGGAATTTCTGAAGGCGACGAAATCCTGCTGATCGACGGGCAGCCCGTAACTGATTATGCCGAACTCAATTACATAATAGGAACCCGACGGGCTGGCGATGAAATAAAAATCCGGTTCCTGCACAATGGGAATTTAAAAGAATCGAGCATAAAGCTCGTAGAGGATAATCAGTATATACTCATCCCCAATGAAAAATTCTCTATCCGTATAAAAGAGGAAGAAACCGCCCTTCGCCAATCATGGCTATCAGGCAAAACAGTTAAGTAAAAATTCTATTGATTACCGTTAATCCAATTCACGATTGCATCGGTCACATAAAAAGGAACGCGGGATTCAACTTCATATTTTCTTTGCATTTGGGCAATGTTAATGTTCCGGGAAGGCTGAACCTGCCAGATTTGAACTTAAAGACAGTTTCTGAAAATGTTGCTGTAGAATGGAAGTCTGGGTCAGTTACTCTTTTTTTTTAACGGGCGGCACGAAAAACAATCCGCTGATGCGTTTTTCACTATTAAAAGCAATGCGAATATCCAGGTCTGTCGATTCAAAATCGATCAGTTGATTCACAACCACAAAGCCCTGATTTTCAACTACCATGGTCTCTCCACTTCCATTAAATTTTCCACATTGGGTTGTTAAATCAGGCCATATTTCACCGAGCTTTTCTAACGTTATCGCAGATTTCATTTTGTCATCAAAGAGATCATAAACCACGGTAGTCTGACCTTTCGACAAATTATTAATCACCTCACCGGTAATTTGAAGCTCTTCGGTATATTCCTGAGCTTGTAAGAGGTTAGCAGCAGTCAATGAAAAAATTAATAGTAGCAGTTTTTTCATGATAAGAATTGAGTTGTATTTTACTATACAAATTTAGTCCGGATTTGGTTCAATAAACATATCAACCAATTTTATTGGTTTAAAACAAATTGCCACTGGATATGGCTACTGACTCATTTTTAAAATCATACAAAGCTGTATCCATCAAGTGCGAAGGGTGAATGTTTTTGAGCGAAGTGAGAATTATCTCCTTTCGATCCGGGTAATCCACTTCCCATCTCTTCATCATTTCCTTTATTTTAGTGCGTTGAAGGTTTGGTTGCGACCCGCACAGGTTGCAGGGAATGATGGGGAATTTGCGCAATGCAGCGTATTTGACGATCATTTCTTCAGGACAATAAACAAGCGGTCTGATAACGATGAGATCTCCCTCGTCATTCAGAAACCTGGCAGGCATCGCTTCAATTTTGCCACTAAAGAAAAGGTTTAAGAAAAATGTTTCAAGCACATCTTCCCGATGATGCCCAAGGGCAATTTTATTGGCACCGGTTTGCCGGGCATATTCGTAAATTGATCCCCTGCGAAGACGCGAACACATACTGCACATAGTCTGCTCGGCTTTAAGTTTTTGCATAACAACACCGTAGGTATTGCGCTCCATGATCTTAAAAGGCACACCGTATTCTTCGAGGTAATTTGGTAAAATATGTGGTGGATATCCAGGCTGCTTTTGGTTGAGATGGAATACCTCGATCTCAAAGGAATCATTCATCGCCCGCTTCATATTCATGAGCATATCGAGCATTGTATAGCTATCCTTACCTCCCGACAAGCAAACGAGTACCTTATCACCTGCTTCCACGAGTCCGAACTCCTCCTGGACCTGCCAAACTTTCCGTCGCAAAGCGCGAATGAATGACATATGCTTCTTTTCCAGTTCCTGAATATTCATCTATTTCATTTAATTCAGCAAATATATTCCATTAAACCCAGTGAGATGTGTTTTAAATGATTGTTGAGGCAAACAAAACGGGACTTATTTCGTTTACATTTTTAGACATGTCTAAATATTAATTTTTATTTGTATAAATATTGTATTTGACTTCTCAAACTTATAAATTTGATTCACAAACAAACAGTTTTAAATCGCTCTTAAAATGTTCGGATTATTTAAAAAGACAAGTCAGGAATTTATCATCGGGTCAAAAAAAATATTGTCCGAGCTGATCCCCGGGCAAAGAGCTTCCATTGAATTCATTGATGAAAACTGCCAAGGCATCGAGCGCAATCGACTTCTTGATCTGGGATTTGTTCCAGGCGCACACGTAGAAGTGGCCATCAGCAGCCCTTTCAACGATCCTACCGCTTATCTTATCAAAGGCGGACTCATTGCACTACGTAGAAATCAGGCCAGCAAAATACACATCTCGCCGCTTCAGTAGCCTCCCTCATTATGGCTTCCTTCAAATTGAATCAGGCACATAGCAATTGCGCTGACTGTCCGATACATGATAAGCTCAGCCTTAAAAAACTCGGTGTTGATGCTGAAAACTCAGATTACGTTGTCGCATTGGCCGGCAATCCAAATACTGGCAAAAGCACCATTTTCAATGCCCTTACCGGGCTGAAACAGCACACTGGCAACTGGACCGGCAAAACGGTAGCGCGCACCGAGGGCAGCTACATATTTCATGATAAGAAATATAAAATACTTGACCTTCCCGGCACCTATTCCCTTATTTCATCGAGCCTGGAAGAAGAAATAGCCCGAAACTTTATTCTCTTTGGCAAACCTGATGTCACGGTCATCGTGGTTGATGCCACCCGTCTGGAGCGCAATCTCAATCTCGCAATTCAGATTCTGGAAATCTCAGGGAGGGTGGTCATTTGCCTCAACCTGGTGGATGAAGCTGAAAAAAAGGGGATAGGTATCGATACAAAAATTCTCTCGCGTGAATTGGCCGTTCCGGTGGTCGCCACGGTTGCGAGGGATCAAAAAGGCATTTATGAACTCCTCAGCATAATTGAAAAAGTTGCCCGGTCTCATGATATTCCACGAGCGCGACAACTGTATAGGATACCTTCCGGAATTGAAAAACAAATCGAGTCCCTGGAAAAAAAGATTTCAGCAGTATTCCCTGAAATGTCCAATGCGGCGTGGCTGGCCTCACGTATCCTAGACGACGATCATCAACTTATTACAGCCCTGAAAAATGGAGAAATTGGAATTTCACCTTCAGTTGACGATCAAAAGCTGACACCTGAAACAAAGACCAAAATCGATGATATCCTTGAAACTGCCAGTCATCTGAAAGCGCACCTACCTGCGAATTACCATGATAAGCTGGTGGAACACGCGTTCTCTGAGTCATCCCAGATTACAGCAAAAGCTTGTTCCAGGATTGGCAATAATCGGCGTTTCAATCTGGATCTGACGCTAGACCGAATTTTTTTAAGTCCGGTTTTCGGTTATCCAATCATGTTTATACTGTTTGCCTTCATGTTTTGGCTCACGATTTCTGGTGCCAACATTCCATCAGCTTTTCTTTTTGAAATTTTAGTGGACAAGGCGCATCTCTGGTTGAAGAGCGGTGCTGAAATGCTTCATTTTCCATGGTGGCTTAGCGGCCTGTTGATTGATGGAATGTATCTGGCCACAGCTTGGGTCGTCAGCGTGATGCTCCCTCCTATGGCCATATTTTTTCCAATGTTTACACTACTGGAAGATTTTGGCTATTTACCGCGTGTAGCATTTAATATGGATAACCTGTTCAAAAAAGCCGGAGCCCATGGCAAACAGGTGATGACAATGATGATGGGGTTTGGGTGCAATGCCGCTGGCGTTGTGGCAACAAGAATTATCGATTCGCCTAGAGAACGGCTGATTGCCATCATCACCAATAATTTTGCTATTTGCAATGGCCGCTGGCCGACGCAAATACTCCTGGCAACTATATTTATCGGGGCTCTGGTACCTGCACATATCGCGGGATTTGTCTCAGCAATGGCGGTAGTCGGCATAGCGCTCTTTGGCGTATTCCTAACCTTTGTTGTTTCCTGGGGATTATCTAAAACCGTATTGAAAGGCGAACCTTCCATTTTCAGTCTTGAACTTCCACCCTACCGGGCGCCAAAATTCTGGCAGACGATTTATACATCCATCTTCGACAGGACATTATTTGTCCTATGGAGAGCCATTGTTTTTGCCATGCCTGCCGGCGCAGTCATCTGGCTTATTGCCAATGTAAATATTAGCGGTAGTCCAATCGCTTTTTACATGATCAACGGACTGGATCCTGTTGCCTGGTTCATGGGATTAAACGGTATAATACTCGTCGCTTATATTGTTGCCATTCCAGCAAACGAAATTGTGGTGCCGACCATTCTCATGCTTATAGTTTTAGTTGGAGGAAACAGTATACAAGGAGATAGCGCCGGAGTGATGTTTGAAATGGAATCATTGTCATCTCTGGACTCATTGCTTAGAGGTAGCGGATGGACACTTCTTACAGCAGTGAACCTGATGATATTCTCACTCATTCACAATCCATGCAGCACCACCATTTTTACTATTTTTAAAGAGACTAAAAATCTTAAATGGACGCTCGTTGCCACTTTTTTACCCGTAGTTCTTGGCGCTCTCATTACCGTAACTATAGCAGTGTTGTGGCGTTTATAGCATGCATAAAAAAGCGTTAAAATCCCAATAATTATTAAAGCCGAATATCTGGAGAATCGGGCAGGAAGTAATCAATTTTTCCGGCGAGGCTGATTTCTGAATTGCACTTACTGATGATTTCAGCGTCTTTGCCGAATTCATAAATCACCTGCCGGCATGCCCCACAAGGAGCAATGGGATTATCAGTCGGCGTGTAAATAATAACCTGAACCACTTTCATATCATGCCCTTCTTCGGTGATCGCTTTGAAAATAGCCGACCTTTCTGCGCACATTGTTAATCCAAATGAGATGTTCTCAATGTTGCAGCCAGTATACCTACCACCTTTTTCGGTTGTGATAACACACCCTACCGGAAACCGGCTATACGGTGCATATGCTTTACGGCTTGCGTCCTTTGCCAATTGGAGGAGCTCGGGATTATAGCTGCTCATTACGTTGTTTTAAGCACTCCACAGGTCCTCCATTTCTTCCAGGGTTTTGCCCTTTGTTTCGGGCACCATTTTCCACATAAAAAGCGCAGCAGCGAGGCCCATCACGGCATAAATCCAATATGCAAATCCATGGTTAAATTTTTCTGTCAGCCAAGTACTGTCATTCATCATTGGGAAGGTCCATGAAACCGCAAAGTTGGCAATCCACTGCGCTGCAACGGCTATAGACATAGCGCCCCTAATCCGGTTAGGGAAAATCTCAGACAAAAGTACCCACGTGACTGGTCCCCATGACATGGCAAAAGAAGCCGTATAGAGCAACATAAATATGAGCGCTCCCATACCAACAGTATCGAGAAAGAATATGAAACCAAGACCAGTCATACTCAGAGCCATGCCCAAAGCGCCAATGATCTGTAATGGTTTCCTGCCAAATTTATCAACCGTAAAAATGGCAAGAATGGTGAACGTCAGGTTTACACCACCAACTATGATGGTTTGCAATAATGATGACTCCGTACCACTTCCCATATTCTTAAAAATCTCAGGCGCATAGTACAGTACTACATTTATTCCGACGAACTGTTGGAATACCGATAAAAATATACCAATGATAATAAGTACCCATCCATAAGAAAGCCATGGGGCATCTTTTATCCGGAGCGACTCCTTAATCTCTGCCAGGATGGTCTTAGAGTTTTCAAGACCATTCAACTTTTCGATAACCGTGAGCGCCTGGGCGTCTTTATTTTTCATAACAAGAAACCTTGGCGTTTCTGGTACAAACACCAGTAATATAAGGAATATGGTGGCGGGAATGGTTTCTGAGCCAAACATCCAGCGCCAGCCAATATTATCAAGCCAAACCTGATCTCCCTGGCGCGCTATGAAATAGTTGACAAAATAGATGATCAACATGCCAAAAATGATGGCAAACTGGTTAAATGAAACTAATTGACCGCGAATACGAGGTGGCGCAATTTCAGCAATATACATTGGTGAAAGCATTGAGGCCAAGCCTACTCCGATCCCACCGACAATTCTGTAAATAATAAAAGATGTAATATCCTGCGTTCCAAAAATATTCATGATTTCAGGAATTGCTGAGCCGACAGCGGAAATTAAAAACAGCAATGCTGCCACAACAAGTCCGAGTTTCCTGCCTATCTGCTTTGAAATGATCCCGCCAAGTGCTCCGCCGATAATGCAACCGATGAGGGCGCTGGATATCACAAATCCTTTGAGTGAATTTGCGGTTTCTTCGTCAAGAACCGGTTCACTGGAGAAATTATTTCTGATCACCATGAAGGCAACGATAGACAGTACCGCTCCGATGAGTATTCCCTTGCCCTTTCCCAACAATTTCATCATAACTCCAATAACAGATATTAACACGATGGCCATGGCAGCATATACAGTAGCACGGTATTCAAGCACTACAGCTTTTGCCTCTCCGGTTTCCAAGTTCAGTGAATCAATAAAAAAAGCCTGTAGAGAGCCTACGGCCCCCGAAATAACCGCTGTATCATAACCAAAAAGTAATCCGCCGAGTGTAGCGACAAGCGTAAGACCAACAACAAACGACTTACTGCTTTGCGATTTAACTGAAGGTGTTGTCATAAAGAAATAGAGGATAAAGTCAGCGTGAATATAAGAAGACCATTCAGAAAAGAATAGCTAGCCGCTATAATTCTAAAACAGCTAAATATTTCCCAATTGCAAAAGCTTTTTGCTAAGTTGCCGAATCATGTCAACCCCGTCTTCCTTTAAAAAGCCTCCAGCATCCAACGAACTCGGTACGGAAAGCATTCCCCGGTTGATTATTAAGCAATCGGTTCCTGCCGCAATTGGGTTTTTAATCATGTCGATATACTCCATTGTCGATACCATTTTCGTGGGAAGATTTATCGGCACGCTTGCCATTGGAGCCATTACGGTAGTGATGCCCATATCTTTTCTTATATCTTCCATTGGAATGGCAATTGGTGTAGGAGGAGCTTCCATGATATCGCGAGCGCTTGGTGGCAACGACCGGAAGCGGGCCTTGAAAACCTTCGGCAACATGATCAATGCTACTCTTCATTTTTCAGCAGTACTGGTATTGATAGGTTTTATTTTCGAAGACCCGATACTTATCATGTTTGGTGGTAAGGGTGAAATATTGCCCTACGCCAAGGAATATTTCCGCGTTCTGCTTTTTGGGGTTCCTTTCCTTGCCTGGGCCATGATGGCCAATAATGTGATCAGGGCCCAGGGTAAGCCCAAAGTCGCCATGCTTACTATGGTGATTCCGGCGGTCATCAACACCATCCTGGATCCGATTTTCATCATTGTATTCGATATGGGACTTGCCGGCGCCGCCTGGGCTACAACCATTTCCTATGTGATATCTGCATTCTATACCTTGGTGTATTTTGTAAGAGGTAATAGTGAAATACGTATCATTGGCAAGTATTTTAAGCTCGATTTTGGTATTATCCGTGAAATCCTGTCGATCGGTAGCATCACTCTGGCGCGTCAAGGATCGATCAGCGTGCTCATAGTTGTTCTAAACCATTCGCTTTATCAACACTCGGGTGAGATGGGCATCGCTGTCTATGGCGTCGTGAATCGTGTCATGATGTTCGCCCTATTCCCTGTTATAGGAATTTCACAGGGGTTCCTGCCCATTGCAGGATATAATTATGGCGCCAGAAACATTTCCAGGGTGAAGGAAAGCATCAATATTTCCATAAAATATTCAACCTTTATGGCTGCGACTATACTATTATTTGTACTGTTTTTCTCCGAGACAATAGTATCGACTTTTACAACAGACAATCAGCTCATTAAAAACAGCTCTCATGCCATGATATGGATATTCTTAATGATGCCGCTCATTGCAGTTCAAATGGTAGGAGCTGGTTATTTTCAGGCTATCGGAAAGACTTTACCTGCGCTGTTACTCACGCTCACCAAGCAAGGTTTTTTCCTAATCCCATTGGTGCTGGTTCTTCCGCAATTTTTTGGACTCGACGGCATTTGGTTTTCATTTCCGATCGCCGACTTGTTGTCTGCGATTATCACATGGATTTTCCTGAAACAAGAAATTATCAAAAACCTTCAGCCCGCAGCCGACCTTTGATTTCATTATAAACACTAATAATTATGCACGTCCAAGTCACTAAATTTCAAAATAAAACCGTTATCCATTTATTTTTAATCATTTTCCTAATCACAATGCCCATGGTCGGATTCACACAAAACACCATGAAAATTATGTCATTTAATATCCGTACCAGCAAGGGACAGGATGGCATAAATAATTGGGAAAACCGGAAAAGCCTCGTACTGTCTACGATAAAGAAAAACGCTCCGGACATCATAGGATTCCAGGAACTCACTCCTGAGCAACATTTGTTTCTTTCCGAAAAGTTAAAAAAATACCAATGCTATGCTGTTGGCAGAAAAGATGGCAAACTGGAAGATGAAATCACTGCGATATATCATAAAAAGGAATTTGAGGTGCTTATGGATTCCACCATCTGGCTATCCGAGCATCCTACGGAAATCGGCAGCAAGAGCTGGGATGCTGCTTTGTACAGGACGGTTTCCTGGGTAATTCTACAATCCAAATCCAGTGGAGGGCCAGTGATGATCGTGAATACGCACTTCGACCATATCGGCACATTAGCCAGAGAAAAGAGTGCAAAAATGATTGTGCAGCTCGGCAAAGACAATAATCCGGGCATTCCAATGGTCGTGATGGGTGATTTTAACACATTATCGACGGATGCTCCCTATCAGGTGTTAACCGGTCAATGGGCCAATACCTATCACCTTAAAGACGCCCGCGAACTAAGTATTAAGTCCCATGATGGTGGTGAATCTACTTTCAATGGATATAAGGAAACCCAGGGAAAGATCATCGACTTTATTTTTGTGAGTGACGGGATAAGGGTGAAGTCGCACCGTTATCTTAATGTGAAAAAGGGTGATATCTACATTTCTGATCATTATCCTGTAGAGGTAGAGATAGAGATTATGAAGAATAAAATCGAAATATCCTCAGACGGCAAACTGATGGAATAATCAACCTTTCAGTCGTACGCGCATCAGGTACATATCGGCGGTAATAAACAGTTCCCGCTCGCCCGGGCCAAAAGCGCAATTGCTTGTTGCCTGACCTGTGCGTATCTTCGCCAATACAGTTCCTGATTCATTAAATACCCATACACCTCCCGGACCTGTGGCAAAAATATTTCCTTTGCGGTCAACTTTCAGTCCGTCAGGAAGTCCGGTTTCTATTTCCGCCAATTTGGTTGCGTCATGAAAAACCTGCCTATTCAGCAATAATCCCTGCTCGTCCACATCGTAAACCATCCAGAGTGCTAACTGCGGGTCTGAATTGGCCACATAAAGTCTTTGGAAGTCCTTCGAAAAGGCTATTCCATTTGGGCGTGAAAGTGTTGAATCGAGCAATGTCAGTTGGCTATCTGTACCAAAGCGGAATACGCCCTGGAATCCGAGTTCCTTCAACGGATCATCCATCATTTTTTCAAGACCGTATGGCGGATCAGTAAAGTAGAGATCCCCGGCTTCGTTATAGCAGGCATCATTTGGGCTATTGAATCTTTTTCCTCTATAGTTATCCACAATGGTTTCGAATGTAGCAGCCGGTTCAGATAATGTTTGTGCCATTCGGGCCATTCGCCTATCACCGTGTTGACAAAGTATCAGATTGCCATGTTTATCCAGCATAAGGCCATTGGCTCCCGGCTCTCCTCCCCTTTCTGTATCGCCAGTATAGCCAGAGGGCATAAGATACAGTTCGACACCTTCTTCTTCGTTCCATTTATACACCTTATTTGGTGGTATGTCAGAAAAAAGCAGCCCGAGTCCATCGACCCACAATGGCCCTTCTGTCCATTCAAATCCTTTGGCAAGAATTTCAACTTTCGTAAGAGCATCAAACAATTGATTTGCAGAGTTGTCAATGATTTCAATATATGGTGTGAATCCAGATACTGCTGTGGATTCGGATTTCTTTGTTTTACATGCAAAAAGCGCAATGATTATCATGCATGGGAAAATGGACATTTTAGACTTCATACATCGCGTGTTTTTGGAAAGTTAGCTAATTAAAAATCGCAATTCAATTAGCTAGGTTTACAGTTAAAAAGAACTGAATTGCACTTTCAGCAATTGTCCTATGAAATTATTCACTTATTTTGCCCCCTATAATTAATTTAAGATGAATATCCGGATTTTCCTTATTCTCCTAGCTATCGTTGCCTTCTCGTGTAGGGCTCCTATGAAAGTTTATACAACGGTTGATAAAACGGTTGATTTTTCATCATATAAGACCTTCAACTTTTATGAAATCCGCGAAGAACACCTGCATATCAAGGAAGTGAACAGGCGCCGGCTTGCCATGGCAATTGAGCTCGAACTGGGTTATAAAGGCATTAAAAAAGTCTCCGAAAACCCAGACCTCCTGGTAAATCTATATTCTTCCATGAATCGTCGGGAAGTTACTACAACCAACCAAAGCGCCGTTGGATATTATGGAGCGGCCACACCCTACGGCACGGGTGTTGGAATATCGGTTTCACCACCATCATCATATGCCAGTTCTTATACTACCGGTACAGTTACATTCGACCTTGTGGACAGGCTGAAGAATATGCTTGTTTTGGAGGGAATCGCTACTATCGATGCTACAGACAATGACAATGCTGACAGAATCATCAATTACACTGTCAAAAAAGTTTTCAAGGATATTCCTTATAAAATAAAAAGATAGCTTTTAATATTTCTCAGCGAACAGCTTTCGGATACTTTCCTGATTCGCCTGGCAAATTCCTCTTTCAGTGATGAGTCCGGTAATCAGCCGAGCCGGAGTTACATCAAATCCATAGTTTTCCACTGCATGCCGATCGGGAATGATTTGTATTTCAGCAATCGAACCATCCTGTAATACTCCTTCCATGAATTTCATTTCATGGGCGTCACGCTGTTCTATGGGAATTTCATGGATTCCATCGGTCATTGCCCAATCAAAAGTTGAGGAAGGCAGTGCGACATAAAACGGCACCTGGTTATCTTTTGCAGCCAATGCCTTAAGATAGGTTCCGATTTTATTGGCTGCATCACCGGAATTGGTTACCCTGTCTGCACCGGTGATGACTAAATCCACCAAACCATGTTGCATCAAATGTCCGCCAGCGTTATCCGGTATCACTGTGTGCGGTACGCCATGACTGCCTAATTCCCATGCGGTGAGACGTGCGCCCTGGTTGCGTGGCCTGGTTTCATCTACCCATACATGCACTTTTATGCCTTTGTCGTGAGCCAGGTAGATCGGCGCAGTAGCCGAACCATAATCTGTAAATGCGAGCCATCCGGCGTTGCAGTGTGTTAGGATATTCACTGTTTCACCCAGCTTCTTTTTACTTAAAGCCTCTATCACTTTTAGTCCATGATCGCCAATGGATCTGCACATTGCAGCATCTTCATCAGCAATTGCGTTAGCCAAATGAAGCGATTTATCTCTGAACTCTTTCGGCGAAATGCAATTGCGCAATAATTCCAGATGCCGGTCAACGGCCCATTGGAGATTCACGGCAGTTGGACGGGTGGCCTTTAATAATTTGCCTGACTTAAAAACTTCATCTTTGAATGTTATGTCGCCCGCTTCCAACGAAGCCAGATACATGCCGTACCCTGCAGCAGCGCCAATGAGTCCTGCTCCGCGCACATGCATATCTTTGATGGCGACACTCATCTCACCGAGATCGTGAAGGTCTTCGATAATAAATTCAAAGGGTAATTTGCGCTGATCAATGATCTGAACGATTCCCGAATCTCCCGGCTTGAGCCAGATGGTGCGGAAATGCTGGTTATTGATTTTCATATTTTAGAGAGATAAGTAAAAAATGTATCAAAGATGAGTAAAAAATTGTCGATGCTGACTATATGGCCTTTTGCTTTTGCTTTTTAGCCTTTAGCCTTTAGCTTTTAGCTTTTAGCATATATCTTATGCCTTTCTTATGCCTTATGACTTTGGATTATCTATTGTTTTTCCTGGCTCTCCTCTTCTGAAAGCTGTTGCATGGATTTTCTGAAAGTATAACGGTCGCCCAGAGTTTGCCCTGATTTGGATTTAATTTCCTGCTTTTCCATAAATACCCAGCCATTCTTTTCAAGATACTCTATCATGTCTCCCTCACCGGTAAATGATTTGTGAACTGCCCCCTCTTTGATATACCATGTTACATCTTTACGGCGACCCCGGAAATCAAGGGCAGCCAGATAAAAACCGTTTGATTGCTTTTCGAGGCCAACATTCAGTGTGTATACTTCCATGTTATTGATATTATTCCCCTGTGCATAGATCTGCGCAGAAACACTATCGGCCAGAAAAAGCAGACCAAAGACTAATAAAATCCTGAATAACATAGGTGTGGCTGAAGTTTTGTTGATTTAATAAACCATTTTGACCTCAGGTTTCGATGAGTAGAGTATGGCAATTTAGTCTATTAACGGAAAAGGGCAGTCGGTGTTATATTTTTGATCATTGAAATGGAAGAACAGATAAGCCAGATTGTAATTGCTATTGTTCCGTATCAAAAGAAAAACTTATCTTAGACCCACGTAATTTTTTATTATTGCAATAACACCTACACCCAGTTAAATGATCTTAAACATCAGATCGACATGAATAAAAACTCGAAGCTTTTATATTGGTCAATTGTTGTGGCATTGGCCGGATTTCTATTTGGATTTGATACCGTTGTTATTTCTGGGGCAGATAAACAATTGCAGGAATTATGGCAATCGAGCGATTTATTCCATGGTATGGTGGTTATGGCTACAGCACTGTGGGGCACAGTAATTGGCGCCATATTCGGCTCATTTCCCACCAATTCGCTGGGCAGAAAGAAAACACTGATATTAATCGGCTTGTTATTTTGCATATCCTCCATCGGAGCTGCATTTGCTATCGGGCCATATAGCTTCGCGTTTTTCAGGTTCATAGGTGGGTTGGGAATTGGCGCTTCAACCATTGCCGCACCAACGTATGTTTCTGAAATAGCCCCGGCAAACAAGCGCGGTCGTTTGGTAGCATTATACCAATTCAATATCGTTTTTGGAATTTTGATTGCTTTTACTTCAAACTACTTCCTGCGCGACGTTGGCGAGCATGCCTGGCGATGGATGGTGGGAATTCCGTTTGTACCTTCGCTCATATATTCACTTTTAGTTTTATTTATACCTGAGAGCCCACGTTGGTTATTGGACTACAAAAATAACCGGGAAAAAGCTATTCAAATATTGAAGCAAATCCATCCGGAGGAAAATGTAGCCAAAGAGATCGCAGATATTGAAAATGAGCGGTTGCATGAAACCATTGACGAATCAATATTCATGAAGAAGTATAGGAAACCTTTGATGTTGGCGTTTTTCATTGCCTTTTTCAATCAGGTATCCGGTATCAATGCATTTTTATACTACGCCCCCCGGATATTTGAAATTGCGGGGTTAGTGAAGTCAGCATCCTTTCTCAGCGGGGTGGGTATTGGATTTATTAATTTGATATTTACTTTACTTGGCATCAGCCTCATCGACAAATATGGCCGTAAGACATTGATGTACATTGGGTCAGTAGGATATATCGTATCATTGAGCCTGGTTTCCATGGCCTTTTTATTTAGTTGGCAAGGTATGTCTGTGCCAATATTTTTCTTCCTTTTCATTGCAGCGCATGCAGTCGGTCAGGGAGCTGTGATTTGGGTATTTATCTCTGAAATTTTCCCTAATAAACTCAGAGCTTCAGGGCAGTCGTTTGGCAGTTCGATCCATTGGATTCTTGCCGCTCTCATCCCTTCATTCATTCCGTTCCTGTTCAAGGCCATAGGGCCGGCTACCGTATTTATATTCTTTACTGTGATGATGGTTTGCCAGCTACTTTGGGTAATTTTCAAAATGCCGGAAACAAAAGGCCGTACACTAGAGACCCTTGCAAAAGAATTATCGTCGGATTAAATAACCGGGTGATTATTTAAAATTAGCTTAGGCTGGGAATTTAATGCGAAAGGTAGTCCCTTTTCCGGCAATGCTTTCCACACTAATGGTACCTCCCATAGCTTCAACCTGCGTTTTCACCAGATATAGTCCCAGTCCTTTACCTCCAGCTGTTGCGTGAAACCTTTGGTACATACCGAACAGTTTATTTCCAAATCGATCTAAATCGATTCCTGCCCCATTGTCGACAAACGAAAGGATAATTTGGTCATTTTCAGATTTTGAAGATATGACAAGTGTAGGCGTATGGGTTTCTGAACGATATTTAATCGCATTGCTAATAAGGTTAAAAAATATACTTTCAAAATATGGTTTACTTCCTTTAATCGCATCTATTTCCAACCGGCCTATAATCTGCATACCGGATTCCTCGATTTCAGGCAATAAGTTTCGAATGGATTTCTCCAATACCTGATTCATTGAAACTTTATCAGCCATAAAACCAGCCTTATTTTTCAATTCAAGTATGGTATTCATGTCAGACAACACTTCATCCATTTCATGAGCAGCAAAGCTAATTTTATCAACCACTTGACGATTTACTTTATCAACCTGCACCGTTTTTTCAAAAATATATAATAGTCCTTTTAGACGCGCTACAGGTGACCGCAAGTT
>JBGSYX010000035.1:0-4458 GCA_041750735.1 Cyclobacteriaceae bacterium | reverse complement strand
TCACAAGTTGTACTGTGAATCAGTCAGTTGCGGCGAAATAAGTAAGTTACTTCAAATAACGGTTTACTTTGGATAAGAATAATTATCACGAGTCGTGATAAGTTTTCAGAAGATTCGGATTTACTTCAGTGGATTGAACCTGTTCACCATTGCGGCAAACGACATATACGATCCTGAGGGAACAGTTGGAAGCGGGGTATTTTATCCGCAATCGAAAGTGTTGAACCTGGGATTAAGTGTAACATTCTAAATGAAAATGATTATGAAAAAAGTAATAATAATTTCAGGAGTAGTATTGGTGTCTTTAGTACTTCATATTTCCTGTGATACGGATTTCCTGAATACTACACCATTAGATAAAATAGCGAGTTCAGCTACATGGTCCGATGGTCCTCTTTCACAAGCCTTTATTTATGGTGTGTATTCCAACCTTCGTTATGGCGGATTTGAAGAAGAAGCATTGGCAGCATTTACAGATGAAGCTATGTTTACTCATGCCGGCCGCCAAATTGATATTTGGAACCAGGGAGTTGCAAATCCCTCCAATCCCGGTAACCAGAACATCATTATGACCTGGAATGAATTGTATAATGCAGTGAGGGGAGCTAATGTGGCAATTGCCGAGTTACCAAACTCAACATTTGACGATGATGTACTGCGCGACAGGTTACTTGGGGAGGCTTACTTCCTTCGTGCCTATTACTATCATGAGCTCACAAGGGTATATGGAGGAGTTCCGATTATTGACAAACCCTATGATCTTACCGATGATTTTACCATCCCGAGAAGTACTTGGGCTGAATGCGTCGATTTTATTATCGGCGATCTCGACCAGGCAGCTACTTTGCTCGACGGTAAAGGTGAAACTCCAGGCAGAGCTTCAAAATTGAGTGCTATGGCGTTGAAAGCAAGGGTATTGCTCTATGCTGCCAGCGATCTGCATGACGGGCCAACTGTAGCAGCAAAATCAAGCGTACTCGGGTCCTTCGCAAATCTTGATCTGATTGCTTATACTTCAGGTGATCGTACAGCAAGATGGAATGCAGCCAAAACAGCAGCTAAAGCTGTTCTTGATGCTACACCAGGTTATAAGCTGAATCTCGCCGCGCCGGTAACTCCGGAAGAAGGAAGGCAGAACTACATCTCACTGTCACTTGGCGGTGGAAGCACACAAGGTGATGCGGGAGCAGCGGTTGAACTTCTATTTCAAAGGACCCATACACCACTTTATACCGTGGAAGATGGTTGGCCATTGGGAGGTATTCACTGGGGTATCAACAATGGCCCGAACGGTTATCACAACTGGGCAGGTAATACACCGATCCAGCAACTGGTAGATGACTATGAAATGATGGATGGCTCTAAATTTGACTGGACCAACCCCGCTCATAAAGCAGCTCCTTATGAAAACCGGGATCCAAGGATGTATGGTACGATCATGTACGACGGATCAAACTGGAAGCCAAGGCCTGATGACGTAACTGATAAGGACCCGGTCGACCAAATCCAAACAGGGATTTATGCTGACGGCAGTGGAGGTTATATCAATGGAATTGATACACGTGAATCAGTAATCGAAAACTGGAACGGCACCCGCACCGCGTACTATGTCCGCAAGTTCATTGATCCGGACCCAGCTATTCCCGACAACTTCTCTGGAGCACAAGTTATTCCGTGGCCCTTTATCCGAACTACAGAAATGGCGCTCAGTTATGCTGAAGCATGCCTGGAGACCGGTGATGAGGCTAATGCACGTTTGTGGATTAACAGGATCAGATTCAGGGTAGGTATGCCGGCAATCAATGATACCGGAGCAGCCCTTAAAGAAAGGTTGATCAACGAGCGTCGCATTGAGTTAGCCTATGAAGATCACAGGTATTATGATGCCCGTCGCTTGATGATTGCGCCGACCACAATAGGCCGTGGTGTCAAATCGATCGACGTAAAGGCTGATTTGAAAGCCGGTAAAACACCCCATGTGCCATACAAGTACGACAAAACTGTGTATGATTACACATATACTGTTGTTGATAACACGGAGGTTGAAACCCGCACCTGGAAGGATCGCATGTATTACAGACCTATTTTAAGGGATGAAATGCAGCGTAACGATGCCCTGATACAAAATCCGGGCTACGAAGAAAATTAATCTATCATCTTTTCAACCTGATAAAAGACCTAGTCTTGCATCTGCGGGAATAGGTCTTCTTTTTTACTTGTGGCCTAACTCATTTATTAATCGTAGTCTTTATCTTCGCCATCATTTGTTTTTCCTGTATGAAAAAAAAGGCATTATTGCTCATAGTTATACTTTCGGTTGGAATCGCAATACTGCAATGCAACGCACCGATTCCGGAGGAAAAAGCTGCTGAAAGCCAACTGTTTGAATTACTCCTTCCTGAACAAACCGGCGTAGCTTTTTCCAACAACCTAGTGGAAGGGCTTAATACCAACATCCTGATGTACGAATACTTCTACAATGGCGCCGGAGTAGCAGCAGGAGATTTGAATAATGATGGACTGGAAGACTTGTTTTTTACCAGTAATTTGGAAAACAGTGCACTTTACCTGAACCACGGAGATTTTCACTTTGAAGAAGTTGCGGCAGTTGCCGGAGTTACCGGCAGACCCGGACCCTGGAAAACAGGAATATCCATGGCTGATGTAAATGGAGATGGACTTCTTGATCTTTATGTGTGCTACTCAGGTAAAATGGCCCCCGAAAAATTGGTCAATCAGCTATTCATCAACCAGGGCAATGATGAAAAAGGTATTCCGCGATTTCAGGAAATGACGAAAGAATATGGTCTGGATTTCCCAACCAATACCACACACGCCGTGTTCTTTGATTTCGATAATGACGGCGACCTGGATTTGCTGATATTAAACCATCATCCCGATTCACTGCCAAAACTGAATGAGAAGGATACGGAGCAAATGTTAAAAGTGGATGACCAGCAACATGGGGTGCGACTGTTGCGAAACGATAATGATGTTTTTAAGGATATTACCATCAAAGCCGGGATAATTAGTTCCCCGATCACGTATGGACTCGGGGCAGGTGTAGCCGACATTAATCTGGATGGATTGACAGACTTTTACATTTGCAATGATTTTTCTCTACCCGATTATTTATATATCAACAACGGTGATGGCACGTTTACCGATAAACTTGGCGAAATGATCGGCCATACGAGTTACGCCTCTATGGGCAACAATGTGTCAGACATCAACAATGATGGACTTCCGGATATTTTTTCACTCGATATGTTGCCAGAGGATAACCGCCGTCAGAAATTACTGTTAGCGCCCAACGATTACGACTATTTCGAGTTGAGTCTGAGGCTGGGATTTCATCATCAATACCTCCGAAGTATGCTCCAGGTCAATAACGGAAATGGAACCTTCAGCGAAGTAGGTCAAATTGCCGGGATTGACGCCACTGATTGGAGTTGGTCGCCCTTATTTGCCGACTTTGACAACGACGGTTGGAAAGATCTATTGATAACCAACGGCTACCTGAAAGATTATACTGACATGGATTTTTTGCGCAATATGGAAATGTTCGTTCAACAAAATCCCCAGATGAAACGCACCGATGTGCTCGATCTCGTGAACCGGATGCCACGCACCGAGTTGCACAATTATATTTTTCAGAATAACAAAGACATAACCTTTTCCAGATCTAACGATGCCTGGGGACTTACCCACGGATCATATAGCAACGGCGCAGCATACGTCGATCTGGACAATGACGGCGACCTGGAAATCGTCACAAACAACATCAATAAGCCGGCCTTTATTTATAAAAACAACTCAGAGCATTCGTCAAAGCATTATCTCAAAGTTAAACTAACTGGCTCCGGAAAAAATACATTTGGAATAGGGGCGAAGGTGTATGTATTTGCCGGTGGAGTATTACAATTGCAGGAGCAACAGCCTGCACGAGGGTATCAGTCAGTGGTGTCATATAACCTGCACTTTGGGCTGGATAGCATTTCAATTGTGGATTCAGTCAAAGTCATCTGGCCGGGTGGTTTATTTGAGGTGAAAGCCAATATAAGTTCAGAGCAAACCATTCTATTCAGGCAGGATGAAGCGAAAGAAAAGTATCAAAAAACCATGGAGTCCAGACCTTTTTTTGAGGAAGTGGCTTCCCCGATCTCTTTCGTGCACAGGCAACCTGAAATTAATGACTTTAAGCGTCAACCGCTGCTCACCAATGCGCGTTCATTCGAAGGGCCATGCATGGCCTCAGCCGATGTAAATGGCGATGGAGAGAATGATATTTTTATCTGTGGAGCTGCTGGTCAGGTAGGAAAACTTTTTCTTTCTAATGGTGATAAATTCATTCCACAAACTGATTTTTATTCCCCTGCCGATGCTGCCGCAGATGATGTGGGTGCGTTGTTTTTTGATGCAAACAATGATGGATCCGTGGATTTATATGTTTGTAGT
>JBGSYX010000034.1:0-4772 GCA_041750735.1 Cyclobacteriaceae bacterium | reverse complement strand
GGAGTTTGCTTCTTCATCGCTCTGAAAAGCGGGCGATTCATCGCAATGACGCAGTTTGTTAATTGACGCCAGGACCAGTTTCGATTCCCGGGCCTAAGTTTCCAGTTCTGAATTCAATTGTTCCAATGTTCGATTGTTCTTAATTCCCGCTAGGAGTTTGCTTCTTCATCGCTCTGAAAAGCGGGCGATTCATCTCAATGACGCAGTTTGTTAGTTGAGGCCAAGTCCTGGCCTTAACCAGTTGCGATTGTCAAACCTATATGACCAGTTCTAAATTCAATTGGTCGGTTGTTCAATTGTTCTTAATTCCCGTTAGGGTTTTTTTCGTGTTGGACTGACAATGTAATTTTTACCGGCATTCTCCTAGGCTCGCAACCAACTGTAGGTCAATAATTTTCCTCACTTAAGTGTAAATTTGCCAGATACATTGGCGACACAGCGAGTCGCAGGTTTTGAATAAAAAGCATCAATATGATGAACAGGCGAATAAATTTTGTTGGGGCATTGATCGGAATCCTTTTAATGGTATTCAACTTTTCCATGGCACAATCCGATAAAGCCGTTTTCCATATACTGGTTTTCAAAAGCGACAGTTCGGTGTTGCGGAGCGGTACCGGTTTTTTCCTCGATGGAAACCAGGGATATACCAGCGGAGAATTATTCAAAAATGCCTCTTTCGCCACTGCCATCACGGTTGACAGCACCATTCACAGAATTACTACGATAACCGGCTTCGACCCAGCCACCGGGCTTACAAAATTTGATTTGGATAACATGCTTTCTGCCAAAATCACTCACCTGAAAGCGACTCAGGAAATGTCAGCAGCCGGGTCGTCGGTAAAGGTTCTCTATTCCCCGGAATTAAAATCAGTTAAGCAAACTTCCGTCAAAATCCATAAAAAGGGCGAGTTTATTGGCTATGGACAAGCAGTTGTAACAGTATCCAGTCCGGAAGCAAATGCGTTTGGCGGTCCGGCGATCAATGCTGGCGGAGTTGCGGAGGGTTTTGTAATGCCGATTGGCGGAAACGAAGGTTATATCGCGAATATGAAATGCGTGGACAATCTGATTTCTGTCTCGAAATCCGTATCAGAATTTGGGGGCTCCGTCAAGACTTCTCCATTTATCCAGCAGGCCATTCTCGCCATGCAGAATGAAGATGCTGAGTTGGCCTTGAGTGCATTCAGCAAAGCCAAATCTGCATTTCCGAATTCGGTAACGGCTTTTTATTATTCCGGTATTCTCAATTACCAGCAGGAAAAAATCAGTGCGGCACGATCTGATCTCAGTAAAGCCATCGAACTGGACAAATCACTTTCCCAGGCATTCTACATCCGTGGCGTGATCAATTACAATAACGACGATTTTAATAACGCCGTTACTGATTTTACCGCGGCTGAAGAACTCAAGGTTAATGAACTGAAGCTGTATGAAATGCGCGGAAAAGCCAGGTACGAAATTAAGGATGGGGAAGGGGCAAATGCAGACTTTGCAAAAGCGATATCCATGGGCACAAAAGACCCGGCGGTGTACTTTCTATTGGGAAATGGTAAATTCCGAAGCAATGATTATAAAGGCGCCATAGAAGATTACAGCAAAGCCATCACCCTGGGTCAAGGTGATGAGATCATTTATAACAATCGTGGTAAGGCCAAATACTTCCTCAAAGATTATGATGGCGCCATTACTGATTACACCAAAGCATTATCTGTAAATGCCGATTACGATAAGGCGCTTCTGAATCGCGGTGAGGCTTATTATGACAAGCAGGATTACCCGAATGCGTTGAAATCACTCACGGCAGCGAAGGACAATGGTGCTACCAGTCCGGAACTTTACACAATGCTGGGACTTTCGCGCTTTATCACGAAGGATTTTACCGGGGCAAAGGAAGACCTGAATACCGCTATCCGGATGGGAAGCAAAGAACCCAGGGCATTCTGGTACCGCGGAAGCATTAAACGCAGCGAAGGTGATTGTGCTGGTTCGTTGGATGATCTGAACGCCGCGATTACCATGGGAATAAATGACGGTAAAGTGTATGTCGAACGAGCGTCATGCCTTTATAAACAAAAGAAATATGACCAAGTGATTGCCGATGTTTCTAAAGCGGAAACATTGGGCTTCATGGACATGGAGGCATTTTCTGTTCGTGGGAATGCCTATTACTTCATGCGCGAACCAGAACTGTCCATGACCGACCTGGAAAAGGCCGTGGCCAAGGGTGATGATTCAGGCGAGACTTGGTTCCACCTCGGTTACGGATATCGCACCGCGAAAAACTGTTCCAAAGCCATGCCTGCTTTCGACAATGCTATTGAGAAGGGCATAAGCAATGAAGCAATCTTCGATTTGCGGGGAAAATGTCGCGAAGAGGCCAATAATATCACTGGCGCCATGGCGGATTATGACAAAGCGCTGGAGATAAACCCTGCCTACTTGCCGACGCTGGAAAGCCGTGGTCTGCTTCGCTACGCCAAGCAGGATTGGGAAGGCTGCACCACTGACCTCGGTGTAGTGGCCAGAGATGGTAAGCCAGAAACGAAGATTTTTACCCTGCTTGGTTTAGCCTATTTCAACCTGCAGAATTACACCAGGACCGTTGAATCGCTTAATATCGCCATCCTCAAGGGCGAAACATACAAAAAGGCCTTCTTTTGCCGTGGTCATGCCAACTACGAATTGGGTCAGTATGAAGGAGCGATATACGACCTCACCAAATCCATCGAAGACGGACTGAAAGATGTGGAATCGTACCGAAACAGGGGCTTGTCTTATTACAATTTGAAAAACTATAAAAGCGCCATCCCCGATTTGGGCAAAGCCGTGGAACTTGGTGGAAATACCGTGGAAGTGATTTACCCGCTGGCGGTGTCTTATTATGAGTTGGATAATTTTGCCCCGGCCATTCAGAATTTTAATAAATCCATCAACCTGAAGCCGGACCACGCAGAGGCCTACTTCAACCGGGCGAATACGAAGTTTAAGATGAAGGATTATGAAAACTCCATCACCGATTACAACAAGGCGCTGGAACTTGGTTATGCTGATCATGTCTTGTACAACAACCGGGGTAAATCCAAGCAGCTATTGGAGCGCTACGATGAAGCCATCACTGATTACGACAAATCGCTGGAATTGAAGCCTGATTTCGTCCGGGCTTATGAAAACCGGGGAACATGCTACTATCAAAAGAAAGATTATAAAAAAACAATCGAAGACCTCACAGCCATGGAAAAAAGCGAGCCTTTAAAGCCTGCATTGCAATACTTCCTTGGCCAATCCTATTTCCAGACGCAAAACTACCCATTCGCCATTTCGTATCTCGAGAAAGCAATTGAAGGCGGGGTAGTACTGAAGGATGGTTATAATAACCGTGGCACGAGCTACATGAGGCTGGAATCATACTCAAAGGCGATTGTCGATTTTACCGAAAGTCTTAAACTCGACGATAAACAATCCAAGGTGTACACTGACCGCGCAGAAGCGTATGTGATGACGAGCGATATGGAAAATGCACTGCTGGATTTGAACAACGCCATAAAACTTGATGAAGGTAATCCTGACAGCTATTTCAACAGGGCGATCCTGCTGGAGCAATCGGAAAAACTGACGGAAGCACTTAAAGATTATGGAAAAGTTATCGAACTGAGTCCCAAGGATGCCAACGCTTATTACAACAGAGGAAACTGCTACGCAAAATCGGAGAATTTCAGTGCGGCGGTCAAGGATCTCACTACGGCCACGACCCTGGATTCATCAAATCCGAATTATTACAGGTCGCTTGGCAATGCCAAATACCAATTCAATGAACTTACGGATAATCCTTGTGCCGACTGGCAGAAGGCAGCTAGCTTGGGCGACAAGAACGCCGCATTTTCGGTGAAGCGGTTTTGTAAGTAAAGCATATCTGAACACTATTTTTTTTGGTGGCACCTAAGCAGTCTTTCAACCAACAAAAGGTCCGAACTGATTGAACTGGCGCCATGTGTTTCCCCGCTTAAACGGGAGGTAAATAATCGTTCAACCTGCATTTTTACACCTTCAGCATGGACATAAACGCTTCCGGCATAGTATAATTTTTCCACAGCCAACCTCCAATTACATTTGGTCATGTTTCAATTAAACAACTTAAAACATGAGAACGAGAATAATAACAACACTGGCGCTGGCGATACTTTTCACCACACAGGCGATGGCACAGGAAAAGGAAAAACGATTTGGTTTTGAACTAAGCGGTGGGGCTTCCTTTGCTACCACAGAACTAAACGGCACAGACCTGAATTCGGGACTGGGATTTGAAGGCATTTTTCACTACCGGTTCATGCCTCACACGGGTGTCTATGCCGGCTGGGGATGGAACAAATTGGGCGCCGATGAATCTTTTGCTGGCGATGATGTCTGTTTTGAAGAGACAGGATATGTTCTGGGTCTTGAGTACAAACATGCATTTGGAAATTCCCCAGTTTCATACTTTCTGCGGGCAGGCGGGCTTTACAACCACATAGAAATTGAAAACAGCGACGGCGACATCATTGCAGACAGCGGCCATGGCTTGGGATGGCAATTGGCCGGTGGCATCGATGTGAATCTTGGTAAAAATTGGAGTCTTACACCAGGCGTTAAATTTAACTCTTTGTCACGCGATATTGATCTGGAAGGAAATACCTCCGCTCTGGATCTTCAATACCTCTCTGTGCGGGTAGGAATCCTGAAAAGATTCTGAGATGGACAGATCAGGAAGAAAAGTTGTTCTTCAGACAACTTTTCTT
>JBGSYX010000033.1:0-7092 GCA_041750735.1 Cyclobacteriaceae bacterium | reverse complement strand
GGTTGGAGCAGACCTACGCAGTCAACACGACACTCTAAAACGCGAGCTTATACGCAATGGATATCGCGTGTTGCCAGAAAAAGCCATCCCAAAAGATATAGAATCCATAATGAAAAGTGTGAGGGCTGATCTCGCACAATCCAATATGGCTATCCACCTTGTTGGTGCGGACTATGGAAAAATTGAGGGGACAAATGCTTCTATCGTGGAGCTTCAGAACCGTATTGCTACAGACCATTACAATACCCTTGAAAAAATGGATGCTGATGTTTCCATGAATATTGGGAGAATCATATGGATATCACCGGAGACATCAAATCTGAGTGTAAAACAGCGTCTTTATATCGATAATCTCAGAAAAGATTCCGAATCTACCCATAAGGTAGAATTGCTCGAAACATCAATTGAAGAATTGAAAGGACTGGTGCTAAACAAGATTCAGCATAGCCTTGAACGTCAAGATAAAAATATGGTCGATGAAGTGGTTGTAAAAAAGACCATTTATCTTATTCACGATCAGCCGGAAGGCGAAAAGTGCGCAGTCATTGAAGATTTTTTGCGTAAGAATGGCTATGAGGTCATTACCACCAGCTTTGAGGGCAATCCGGATGAACTGCGCGCCAAGCATGCAGAGAATCTAAAAAAATGCGACGCAACACTTATTTATTATGGCAAGGAAAATGAAGGTTGGATAAGAAGCAAGCAAAAAGAATTGCTCAAATCGATGGGCATGGGGAGGGTGAAACCGATTGGGCCGCAAGCCATTTTGATAGAGAATGAATTTCAACTGAATAAAAGTCTGAAGTTAAATGAAGAGGCTATGATCCTGCATGGAAACGAGGTTTTTTCCCCTGAGATCATCGAACCTTTTTTAGAAAAGCTCAAAGCCTGATATGACGCCCAGAAAATCAGATAACATTTACAATCAATTCCTTGGCCAGGAAGAGGTGGAGCTTAGAAATCCTTTTCCAGGTCTTCGTCCATTTACTTTTGAGGAAAGTCATCTTTTTTTTGGAAGGGAAGGACAAAGTGATGAAGTACTGCTAAATCTGGCACAGCACCGATTTACAGCAGTTATAGGTGCTTCAGGTAGTGGTAAGTCTTCGTTAATGTATTGCGGGTTAATCCCAATACTTTATGGTGGGTTTATGACCGAAGCCGGGTCTGATTGGACTGTTCTCGTTACCAGACCGGGTATATCGCCTTTGGAAAACCTCGCGGATTCCATTCTTAACCAGGATGAATTCTACGTGACCTCTTCTGATGAAGATCAGGTGATATCCAGAAGAATGACTACAACGATCCTGCGAAGTAGCTCCATGGGGTTTGTAGATGCAATAAAACAATACGCAAGTACAAAGGGCAAGAATATATTCCTGCTTGTTGACCAGTTTGAGGAATTGTTCCGGTTTCTAAAGGCTGATCGCACCGAAGATACAATCAATGAGGCGGCTGCTTATGTGAATCTCCTCATCAAGTCGGTTTCACAGTCGGAGTATCCCATATTCATTGCACTCACTATGCGGTCGGATTTTATCGGTGATTGTTCCCAATTCCCGGAATTGACGCATGTTATCAATAGAAGCCATTACCTGATCCCGCAAATGACAAGGGATCAGCAACGCTTGGCAATAGAAGGCCCGGTGGCAGTTGGTGGCGGCAAAATAACAAAACGGTTGGTTCAGCAATTGCTCAACGATGTCGGTAATAATCCGGATCAACTGCCGGTGCTTCAGCACGCATTGATGCGCACATGGAATTACTGGATCGACAATCAAGAACCCGATGAAGCCATTGACCTGCGACACTACATCGCCATCGGCCGGATCAGTGAGGCTCTTTCACAACATGCCAACGAGGCCTATTCAGAGTTGGATGCCCATGACAAGGCTATCTGCGAAGTACTTTTTAAAGCCCTTACAGAAAAAGGCGCTGATAACCAGGGGATAAGACGTGCAGTAAAACTTGGAGAAATTGCCAGCATCTCTGGTGTTAGCCAACAAGAACTCATTAGCGTCATTGAGCGATTCCGGGAACCCGGCAGATCGCTGTTGATGCCACCGTCCTCTGTAGAACTGGACGAAGATTCTATAATTGAGATTTCCCATGAAAGCCTTATGCGTATCTGGCAGAGGCTTCGTAATTGGGTGGAGGAAGAGGCCGACTCAGCACAGATGTACAAGCGTTTGTCAGAGGCTGCGGAAATGTACCAGGTCGGCAAGACAAGTTTATGGAGACCTCCAGATCTTCAGCTCGCGCTCAATTGGTTCAACAAACAAAAACCAACAAGAATCTGGGCCAGAAGGTATAATCCATATTTTGAGCGTGCAGTCGTATTTCTCGATACCAGTAAGACAGCCTATGAAAGCGAACAAAAAGCCAAGGAACTGTTGCAAAAGCGTATGTTGCAGCGGACCAAAATGGTGGCGATTGTTCTTGGTATAGCATTTATCATAGCAATCATGTTTTTCGTTTTTGGATGGATCAAGAAAATTGAAGCGGATAAGAATTTTGACTTAGCTGAGGTAAACAGGATTGAAGCGGTACAAAATGCTGAATTGGCGGAAGAGCGCCGGATCGAAGCTGAAAATCAAACACAAAAGGCTATTAGCAACGCAGAAGAGGCAGAACGCCAACGATTGCGTGCCGAACAGAATGCAGACAGTGCGTTATTTCAAAAATCCATTGCTGAGCGTCAAACCGATATTGCAAATGAGCAGCGAATTCTGGCCATTGAAGAAAGACTCAAGGCGGATTCACTTCGCGGTGTTGCCGAAATACAAAGCCTGCTCGCTAATGAAGAACGCGACAAAGCAAACAGGTTGCGTATGATATCGATAGCACAGTCTATGGCAGTAAAATCAATGAGTATTAATGATACAGAATTAAAAACCTTGTTGGCGTACCAGGCTTTTAGTTTCAATCAGCAGTATGGTGGAAATACGTACGATAATTACATCTACGATGGATTGTATTATGCAAAACGCGATAGGTTAAAAGAGAATCAGGGGACTGATCTTAACAGGTACAAGGGGCATCGGGACATGATCCGTGCTATTGCTTTTACGCCAGACGGCAAGGAATTTTATACTACGGGTAGCGACGGTAAAATTCTTAAATGGAATGCTTCAGACTACACATTTAAAACACTTTATGAACCCGCCACAAGGCAAATCAATCATGATATGCGCGTTAGCCCCGATGGCAAATGGCTTATTGTCGCCGGTGATGCCCCGTACATCCTGGTAATCAATCTGCTCTCACTCAATACAATTAAAATAGAAGGACATCGCGGACCTGTAACCAAAATCATGTTTCTGCCTAATTCTAATTATTTTATGTCCTATGGTATACAGGATAGTACACTTCGTATTAATGATTACGTCAATAGTAGCGTTCTGAAAAAATTCAATGACCGCTATACAGCCATGACACTAAGTAATGATGGAAGCTTGATGGTTGCCGGTAATGAAAAGGGCTCTTTGGATGTGTGGGACACGAAAAATATGGATAAAAGCGAATCCTATAATATTACTGAGAAACAAATTTATGCTATTGAGTTCAGTCCTGATGACAAAACTATTGCAGTCGGCGATGAAGCTGGTGTTGTTCAACTTGGTGATATGGTAGGAAGCGATCCCTGGTTCACCCGATCTATTTCAAACCAAAAGTCCAGGATCAATAAAATCAAGTTTAGCCCAGACGGAAGGTTGCTCGCCACTGCAAGCCTCGATGGTACCGTTCAGTTGTGGGTCACTGAAAATCTGGACAAAATGCTGCCAGTAGCCTTCAAGGATCACAAAGATTATGTATGGAGTATCAACTTCAATAAAACGAGCGACTACCTACTGGCAGGTACAAAAGACGGCGTATTAAAACTTTGGCCAACAAGACCTGATTTGATGGCGGGTGACATCTGTAGATATTTATTCCGTAATATGTCCAAACTGGAATGGGATCGCTTTGTCGGTGAAGATATCAGATATATTAATACATGTGAGAGAGCAGGCGTCGTGCCTACCAAATAACTTTTTAATAGATCAATGAAGCTGAAAACGTTTTTCCTTTTTATATCAACTCTCGCAGTCGTTGCCAGTGCAATGGGCCAGAACCAATGTGCTGAATCGCTTATCGATGCTGAGAGTAAATATAGGGAGGGCAAACTGTATGATATTCAGATCATTCTGTCCGAGTGTCTTGAAAATGGATTTACCAAAGAAGAAAAAGTAAGGGCATACCGACTTATCACCCTGTCGTACCTGTTTTTAGATTATGAAAAGGAGGCTGACGACACTTACCTCAAATTGCTCAGGCTTTCTCCTGAATATAAGGTAAATGAAGAACTCGATCCACAGGAACTAATCAACCATCATCTAAAATTTACTACTAAACCCATTTTCTATCTTAATCCATTGAAAATAGGAGTCAATTTTTCAAGTGCAAATGTTACCAATGAATATAGTCTATCATCACCGATCGATACAAGAGACAAGTATTCTTCGCAAGTTGGGTTTAATGCTGGATTTGGCGCCGAAATGGTTATCTATCAGAATATCCACCTTGCCGCCGAATTTCTGGTCACTGGAGAAACATTTCATCAGCAAACTACTCATTGGAACTTCTTTATTACCGATATGGATTATTCATTTACCAAGTTTCAGGTACCGATCATGGTAAAATATAATTTATTCAGGGGGAAAATTAATCCATTTATTTCAGCTGGAGTAAGTCCGGTTTATGTCGCAAAAACTTCTGTTAAAAATCTGGAGGGCGTGTATAGGGTGGCAACAGACATGGTCGGCGAATATGAAGAATTTCCAGTTCAGCCGCGTCCCGAGATTAACACAATAGCCCTGAGAAATCAATTCAATTATTCATTGCTCTTTGGAGCGGGAATCAACTACAAAATTGGCTTGAACTACCTGGTTTTTGAGGCGAGGTATTCCAATGGTATGATGAATATGGTGAAAACCGAAAACCGTTGGCGGGAGGATTTTTTGGAAGGCCGGGCACTCAAATTTCCTTCAGGCCATGTCGATGATGATTTCAAATTAAATAGTGTTTCCATATTTGTAGGCTTTGTAAAGCCACTCTATAAACCGAGAAAGTTAAAGTGATATTCTTCTGCAACATATTGAAAAAACGCAACCCTGGATTTTTACCGGTTTTCACTCTGCTGATAGTGGGTATGGCAATATCTTTTATGGGCTGCAATTCGTCGGAAGCAATTCCCCAAGACCAGGAGGTATTCATTAAACTGTATGGGGGCAATGGTTCTGACGAAGGATACGATATTCTCCAATTAGACGACGAAGGATTTATACTGGTGGGATCTACCACCTCAAATACACAGGGTGATAAAGATGTACTCATTATCCGGACTGATAAAGATGGTAATGAATTATGGAAGAATCATATTGGCCGGCAGGGCAATGACATTGGGCGGTCTGTTATATTGGGTAATAATAATTCACTATACATATGTGGAGAATCCGTCCAGACAGCCTTACCTGTCACAGGATTCCGTGATGTATATGTGTTGAATATATCCACAGATAATGGGAGCCTGCTAGGAGAAAAAGTCTTCGGAGATTCGTTGCGCGATGAATTTGGCACCGATATTATCAACTCAGTTAACAATGGATTTTTAATCACTTCTACACGAGTGTACCCTGACTCTACAGTTTTCTATATGATAGAAACCGATCAGGCGCTTAATACCCTTCAGGAACGCATAGCCCGAAAGCGAGGCAGCGACAGTTTCAGCAGTGCCTCAGCAGTCAACACAAGTTCCGACGTCAGCCTGAATCCATATTATTGTTTTGGGACTGTATATGAATCGGTTGTTGGTGTCACGAAATTCTTGTCATTTAAGTTCAGAACCACAGGCGATCAGGCTATCGACCCTGAGGTGTATGGATTCAATACGGGAAATTCGTATTGCACCGATGTCATCCAATCTACAGACAATGGCTTCTATCTAAGTGGTTATTACCAGGAGGGAAGTGTGAACCAGGAAATGGTGGTAAAAATAAATGATCGCAGGCAGGAAATCTGGACGAAAACCTATCCCAATGAATACAATAGAAATGTTGGTGAAACAGGTATTTATCAAACAGCCGATGGGGGCTTTCTAGTAACATCAGTCATACAATTAGATGATCCTAAAAATGATGAGATAAGTTTGTTGCGCTTAGATGCGGCAGGAGATTTAGTATGGAGAAATACCTTCGGTAGCGATGATAACGACAAAGGGGCAGGGGTAGTGGAGATGAGCGACGGCGGGTTTGCCATTGTCGGAACGGTTGGTTTTGAAATCAACACAAATTCCCAGTCGAAAATGTGCCTGATAAAAGTGAACAAAGACGGTAACTTGATTACAAGTTCTAATTGAGATTGTGGGTAAGGTTACAAAACAAGGAGTAAGAATATTTAACAATGGATTTTAAATGATTTTTAATAGGTATAGATGAAGCAAGGCTACCGAACTTTTTTATTTGGATTGAAAAGACTGGCAGTGCTGCCGATTTTTTTCCTGTCGTTTGCGATGCAGGCACAGGTGAGTATAACCAGCCCATCATTGGATAATATCTGCGTGAATGCTGGGTATCAACCTTTAGGAAACATTGTAATCGCTGAGAATAGTAATAGCGATTTTGCAATCAACCAGTCAAATGTTACTTTCATTATCGACATTTCGAGTTCTGATTTTGAATTTGAACCAAATGTAGGCAGTGCTTCAAAGATTGGACCGGATGTATCCATTAATAGTATTACAATAACTGCCTCCCAGATTACAATTGGATTTTCGACGCTCCCAGCAGCAACTGCATTTGATGTAATTACAATAAGTGGTATAAGAATTCGATCGATTAATTATGGAGCCGCAAATCTTAAAAGGAATGGAGGAACAGCGTTTATTGATGGTTTTGTAGATGCGACAATTTGTGGTTCCTTAAGCAGTTTTCAGGTGTTGTCAGGTCCGGTCGATGCAGATGGCTGTGATGGAGAATCTGCTTCATTTGGTCTTGTTGTTGGAGGAACCCCTGTTTCCTATCAATGGGAAGAAGACAATGGAGGAGGGTTTTCCCC
>JBGSYX010000032.1:0-2289 GCA_041750735.1 Cyclobacteriaceae bacterium | reverse complement strand
GCGCGGGTTGGAGTGGGGACGATTGTATGAAGCGTATCATAATACACCTTACAACCCGACTGAGGTTTCAAAAGAGGTGCGAAAACTTTACGGTGATCCGTATATTAAAAACCGGAAGGGTATTTTTGAGTACATTCTTGGCGGTTCAGTTGATACAGCATTGTTGGATGTCCGGGTCTTCGATGATGCAACCAAGAAAATTGTTTATTCAACACAAACCGCTGAAGCCGAAGCCAACGGTGCATCAAATTGCCCTCTTTGTGCCATTGGGCATGATGCCAACAAGAGTAAACTTTGGAAGTTGAACGAAATGGACGCTGACCATGTAGCAGCATGGAGCAAAGGCGGCGCAACAGATATTAAAAACTGTCAAATGTTATGCAAGACACATAATCGAGCAAAAGGAAATCGTTAAAAGCAAAAATCGGGCTAACAAAGCGTGCAGTTTCCTAAACTGTCCATCAACTGGAACCGAACCTCAAACCGCTAGGTTACGATAACTGCTCTTATAAGCATCATGGTTCATGAATCCGTGAAATGCCAAAAGTGACATAATATACAGTAAAAATGCCGTAGAATCAAATTTTACACGTACGGAAGCTGCCGATCAAGCATAGGGAGGAAGTAATGATTTCCGGTTCTGATCTTACAAAGGAACAACTTGTGCAGTATTTAGATAAGTGCCTTTATGACATGGCGTACATGGACATTGTGCGAGCATCCATCTACGGCAACGCAAAGCTTGCAGGGTTCATTCTTGGCGCATGCTTTATTGATGCTATGGCAAGCTTCCATGCTGGAGTTGATCGCGATACCTCGAAACGTAATTCCGGCAAGAGATTCAAAGGTTTCGTAAAGAAATACCTCAAGACTTATGACGCCGAGGAGCTTTGGACAGATTTGAGGTGCGGCCTCGTACATTCTTACGCTGAAGGTGGGACATATTTATTCACGGATAACAACAAAGCTGGTTTTCACATGACCTACAATTCGAAGGGCATGATCCTTCTGAATCTAGAAGATTTTTGTTCCGATTTGAGCACAGCATATAATGCATATAAAACTGATATTCTGAGCGACAATGATTGCTTTCTCAAAGCAAAACATCGTTACAAAAGTATGAGATTGATGGGGTTGGTACCTTTTAATGACGAATAACTCTGCAAGCGGTGTGACAGTCGTAGTTGATTTTTGCGTTAGAACAATTTTTGCTATGCATCAAAATTTACCTTTTCATCACAGTCTGACCCTGGAGCCGGGTGGCTATGAAACTCCGATAATTGGGTTCAGAAAATCGCTTGACCATTCTCAAATACTCGGTACGCTGCGCTCAATTGTGTTAGCAAAAGCGTATTCAGATCAAGGAGAATGTAAAGATGACTACCGAGCGAAATACCACAATGTTCAAGCAGACCATAATTACACTGTTCGCCGATGGACAAGCTGAAATCCAGACCGTAGATCCCAAATGGATGAGCCATTTGGATGCCTTGTCCGATAACATGGGAGCAATCCCCGTTGAGTGTGAAGGTTTAGGCCAGGCCTGGAGAGTGCCGATTGATTCCCTGTTTGTGGATAACGGGATTTATCAGTCCGCAGTCATGGGTGACAGAAAGATGAAGGCTGAACCCAAGGTCAAGAAAGCCAAACGGATCTTGACTGATGAGGAGAAGCAGGTGATTCGTGCCCGGTTCGCGGCTGGCAAAGCAAAGGCAGCTTTGGCTCGTGGTGAAGTGGTTGCACCAGTTGTAACGACCAAGGCCACCAAACCAGTACCAACTACCACCACGTTGACTGATGCCAAAAAGGAAGAGTTGAAAAACCGGTTTGCAGCGGGCAAGGCTAAAGCAGCAGCTGAACGTGGCGAAGTTGCACCGGTCCAACCCAAGCCAAGTACTGCCCCAGACAGCGAGTCAGTAAAAGCGGCATTCGAACGTCGGGAAGCGGCAAAAGCCATGACAGCGGAGACCGGGCCTGTGAAATCAGCCAAGTCGATAACGCCTGCAATCAAGAAATAATAAATTCCCGTAGGCCGAAGGCCAACGGGAACTCAAGAAGGTGGCTCCACGAAGTGGAGCCATCTTTGTTTTGTGGCGTCGGAATGCTGGCAACTCGGAGACCGCCAAATCATAATGGTTCTACGCTCGGTATGGCTACATAAAGTTGGCCTAAAAATAGTTGTTCAAGCCATTGTTTTTGATAAACTAAACGGGGACCACCCCAGCCGATTTTGACAAACGAAAAGGGGCCCACCTGAGTGTGCTCTGTTATCGTTAAGGGCTACTAGAC
>JBGSYX010000031.1:0-13936 GCA_041750735.1 Cyclobacteriaceae bacterium | reverse complement strand
CACAACCTAACCCTTGATGCGCTGGGATTAAAGGGTTGTACCTTATACTATCGCAGAAGAGATGTCGATATGCCCCTTACCCCAATGCTGGTAGATACTGAAGAAAAACTGGGAAAGGCCCGGCAAATCAGGCAGAAAGTGTTGGAGAACTTTCAGAAAAAGTACCTGTTCAGGTTTGAGCCGTGCAGTATACCGGAAGAATTGATACTGAAGGATGGCCACCTTAGCGGAATGCGATTTCGACGAACCCTGATCGATGGTGAAAGCCTGATCCCGGCTGATGATACTTTTGATGTAAACAGTACAATGATTGTTTCATCTATTGGAAGTATCCCTGAGCAGATCCCCGGAATCCCAACTGTGAACGGAGTCTTTAGAATTAAAAGTGCTCAAAGTTGTCAAATCCATGGCTTATATAATGTTTTTGCTGTTGGAAACGCAGTGACAGGAAAAGGCAACATCAACGAATCTGTGAGGCATGGACGAGAAATTACAGAAATGATTATGGAAAATTTCCTCGATTGGCATCAGGAGGATTATGAAAACTGGCACAGACAGACCAGTGTGAAAGTAAAACAACATATGAATGAAATTATTGAAGTGATAGAGCGACAAAAATTCCTACCCGAATCTGTGATACAAGGAATTCTGCAAAGGGTAGAATCACTTCAGGAAAAGGCAGGCTATTCCGGCGATTTTGTTCAATGGATAAAAGACCATACCCCTCCCAGATTGGAAAACATGATCGAGTGATCACTAAACAATTCCAACCATTAAAAGAAGGAGTTAACATCTATTGGTAAGCTCCTTATTTTCCGAGGATCATTGAATAATCCTATTACTACGTTACTTTATCTGAACAAAATAGTAGCCAGAGCCAATAACATAACATACCTGATTATAGCCCAAATGATGAACCTTAATGTAACCATATTATTGAGGGTAGTTTGTGATAAAAAATGGAACAAATCAGTGTTAATGAAAATGACCTATAATGGTAACCCACCTATTAAGGGTTATTTTAAAAAAATGAATGTTATATTTTTGCTTTAGAACAAAATGTAAAAGAAGTGCAAATGAACAAATCAGAAAATGTGTTTTTCCTTAATTTTCATTTTCACTTTTGCAAAAAATGCAAAAAAAACTTGAGATGAATAATGGAAACTACCAAGATTCTGGCTACGGAATTTCGGCCTGAAAAGAATTCTGACTTTTTGGCCGGGATGCAATTATTTTCTCCCAGTTGTGATTCTTAAGTCCTTCGTAAATTTTTTGATCACGATTGTACACATCCCGGATGAAATAGATTTCCCCGCTATCCAGGAAACCACTTGTCCAATAAAGCAGGAAAACATCGATAGGCTTTTTCAGATGCACCGTCTTTTCTTCGCCTTTGTCAATCGCGGCTAATATTTTTTCCATATCCCAATTTTTGTCCTGTAATAGCAATTCTGCGAAGGACAATGGACTTTGAACTCTGATACACCCATGACTAAAGGCTCTTTCTTCCCTCGCGAAAAGGTAACGCGATGGCGTGTCATGGAGATACACTGAGTAATTATTCGGAAAGATGAACTTAACCTTCCCGAGGGCATTTCCCGGTCCGGGATTTTGTTTTACTGTGTATATTAAATTGTTTCCTGACACTGTTTTCCAATCAATTGTAGATGGATCGACAGTTTTCCCCTGAGTATTCAAAAGTATCATATTCTTGTTGGCCAGATAGGTGGAATCTTCCTTGAGTTTCGGCAGAATTTCTTTAGTTGCAATGGAATAAGGCACCGACCAGGATGGATTTAAAACCAGGTAATTCAATTTTGATTTCAACACCGGAGTTTGGTTATAATAAGTACCTACCATCACTTTTGTCTGGAATTGCCGCACACTGTCGCGATATAGAAATAGACTATAACCTGCAATATTGATCAACACCATATCTTTGCTAAAATCACTTATAAACCAGCGCATTCGTTCCATATTCACACTGATCTGTCTGATTCTTGATTCCACGGGCACATTCAACGCTTCAATGGTGTTTTTGCCGATTACGCCATCGGGCTCAAGTCCATGCCTTGACTGGAAGTGCTTAATACCTTCCACAAGTTCACCGGAATAAACCGAATCAATCTTAGTAATGGAATCGGTCATGTCACTGGTTGCGATCAATCGCTTGTACAGGGACATAAGTGCCTGACTCTTCTCACCGGGTTTTACCGTTCGGCTAATCGACACGGTGTTCCATCCGCCGTCCTCCATCAGTCGCTGATACCTGATCCTCTCATCGATAAAACGCTGGTACATCTGATGCTGTGGTCTTAATGCGTAGAGCGCTTCGCAGATTTTATTTGAATCGATGGCATCGCCGAATATTTTTTCGGCATCCCTGGGGATATCCCGCCTTCCAAAATTCCAACTTACATCTAGTGTTTTCGGATCGATCTTTCCTTTTATGAGGTGTGACGAATAAAGCATCAATCCATCAGTGAGCAGAATGTCGAATACCGCGGCGTCTGCGGGAGATGGAAAATCAGCAGAATCAATGCGATTGCGCAACTGATGTATTGCATCCAGATGATAATCACCCGGCTCCAGTCCATCAATCCAGCTATTTTCCAGGCTTAATAGGGCATCTTCCCGATTCTTCCTGTTTTGCCAATTGGGCAGGTATAGACGCTTTGTATAGATGTCCGGCAAAACATTATTGGAAAAAATATACTCACCGTCCAGGTTAAATACTTCAGTGGTAATGATCGAATCAACGTATGCGCGGAGGTAACCAGCAAGGCTTTCCGGAGGCCAGGTTTCTACTACCTCAAAGCCTTTGACAACGGGATTTTCATGGATTTCATCCTGCACAACCAGGGCATCTTCATCAGGAGTGGTAACTCCGCGTTGAATTCTTGGTGAACAGGAAATTATGACAAGGATTAATAGGAAACTTGCGGGATAAAAATTGAATTTCATCGGTTTATCGGTGGTCTAGCAATATGCAAAACTCACAAATACTCCGATCTGTTCAAATAATCAGTCTTGCCGGAATAAATAAAAAGCAGGGATTTGCCCTTTATGGTATCAATAATGGCATTATAATTTTCGGCCGGTAGCGAGGGGCACCCGAAACTCCTGCCAAGTCTGCCATTCTTTTCGATGAATGACTGGCTGACATAGTCGGCACTGTGAATCACGATATTCCGTGTCCGTGCATTGTCATTGATGCCGGGCTCCAGTCCGTCCAATTTCAACGAGAGACCATGTTGCCCATTATATGTTTCACCTGTTAGGTAAAATCCCAGGCTGCTTTTGTATGAATTCGCCAGGTTTGAAAATGAGGTGGCAATTTCATCGCCTGAGTTTCGACCATGCGCCACGAGAGATTCAAACAATATTTTAAAGTTTTTCAGGTCAATGATAAAAAACCGATCCTCGTTGCTCACCTTATCGAAGTCGATGAGTGTAATAATATTGGCTTTTTCGAGGATATTCCTATCAAGAAATTTACTATAACCTTCAAAAGCATATTGAAAAGCTTCAAATGATAAGTGCTCATTTTGAAGCGACTGGTAAATGAACTTAGCAGTGAAAAATTTACTTGAACTTTCTTCCGTGGTTTCCGGGCCATCAGCTATGCAAGGCCGGATAAAGGCTAATGCGAGAATAAAGCTGAAAGTATACCTGAAGTTCATACTTACTGAGAATTCGAAAATACCTGGAAAGGAGACATTTCAAAAATATCAGGATGTTGGCAGGCTTAAAATCGATGTTTTGGGAAAACAGTACATCTGTTGAAACTCAACGGAACTAAGACATCTCCGATTCCAGTTCGAGAATGCGGCTATTTGGAATCCTTCGCCCGGGGAGTCTTTCGTCCAGATTTGCCCAGGGAAAATTGACCCCCAATCCACGATGAAAAAAATGAATAAACCGGGCATGCTGAAGATCGAGCCAGAAATATGTGAAGACGGTGCCCCCAGAAATATTGTCATAGGCTAGCCGTAACTTCAATTGCACCATACGCAGTTCCTGTACCAGGTGTTTAAAATCGTGAATGGAGACTTCCTTTCTTGTTATGATATTTATGGTAGTAGTAATCTGTCCTCCTGGCTTGATGTTGAATACCTGAGCGCTGCCAGGCTTAGCGCCTCCGCTTCTTGGCAATTCGGCCACAAGCCGAAGCGGTGTTTTAGTCAGGATTATCACCGGGCTTTTTAGCAGCAATTCCGCACTGATGGATTTTATCATTACATTATAAGCCCAGTGTTCGGAGTCGTTGCAAAGCTCAACTGTGATGGTAAGTCCTCCCCATTTGAAATCATCCCCATCCATTTCACCTTTGGTAGGCACTATTTGTATATTTCTGAAATACAACTTTGGAGAATAGACGGAATTGCGCCACAAAAGGAGAAGAGCATATCCTGCTATGAATCCACCAACAGTGATAGCTACAATGGCAAGCAAAAAATAAAGTAAAAAATCAATCATTGACTGGCCTGTTTGAATTGGGCGAAATTAGCTGAATTTTTCCATTTAAGCGCTTTTCCAAACCCAAAGTCTGGTATTCGAATATTCCTCTTGCCAAACATGAGGGGCTATTGCTTGCGCAACATGGGTGAAAGCTTTGCTCCCAGTAAGGCGAATGGGATGAAAATCAACGAACTGATTACATTAAACCACATCGGGTGGGGTATCAGTATGAGATTTATGGCCGATCCAATGGTAAGTAAGCCGCCTGCTATTAGGGCATTTTTGGTACGAAAAGAGGGAGCGGAAAGCAATGCTGCAAAAAAGCCAGCACAAAATCCACCAAGTTCATAACCTACCAAAAGGATGAGAAAAGCGGTGAGCGGCATATTGAAAATATACTCTTTCATGGCCATGCTATCGTACATATCGACCCCTTCAGGAAGCGGATATAATATATGAACAAGCGACTCAGCGAGATAGATCGCAGCGCTTCCGGCTACGATACTGCCGATGATAATCATGATATTTTTAATCGTGTTCATATGCACAAACTTTGGTATAACAACAGGCTTTAATCAGCGTGGCTTAGTAACAATTCAATACAACATTCTAGACCCATTAATGAACCAAAATACTCATGAATATCTTAATATTCAAGCATCATAAACCGATGAATCCGGCTGTCTGAATGCTGATTTCCCTGATGACAAAATTATACTTATGACGCCACAAAGATGGGGTTATTGTGTTAAAAATTTAGTAAATTAGATTACGATCAAGGCATCATCCAAAACGAGTCAGGTATTTTGACATTATCATAATCTTTAATGTTATCAACTATTGCCAGTGTATTCTTTTACCCATTAAAAATCTACGTTTTTATAATGGTAAAACTATACTTCAGGCAAATAAAAATCATGGGTAGAGAGAACCTGCCATCTGAAGGACCGGTGATTCTCGCCATCAACCATCAGAATGCATTGTTAGATGCCTTACTAATCAACGCACTTTTCAGGCGAAATAGCTTTTTCATTACCAGGGGAGATATTTTCCGCTCACCGGTTATGAATAAAATCCTGCGTGGGCTAAAAATGCTGCCAGTATATCGTTTGCGAGATGGCTATCATGGAATAAAGCGCAATGATGAAACTTTTGAAGCGGCTCGAAAAATGCTGCTCCATGGGAAGGTTTTAGGAATATTTCCCGAGGGGAGTCATAGCCTCCTTTACAAAATCCGGCCTTTAAAAAAGGGTGTGGCACGGCTGGCTTTTATGACCGAAGAAGCCACCAACTTTACATCCGGACTGGTGGTGGTGCCTGTTGGCATTCAATACGAATCACATTTCGGGCCAGGACGTACGCTTATTTCCATAGGTGAGCCAATTCATACCTCGGATTTTAAGGATACCTATTATTCAGATCAAAACCTTGCAAATGAACGATTTCTCCACGTACTGTCGGAACGGATGAAAGGATTGGTGATCGACATACAGGGAGATTATGAAGAGATATACAGGCAATTTACTGATAAGAGGATATTCCGGAACGATATCGCCGACCAACTCAAGTCAGATCAGGCATTGGTACAGGCAATTGAAAAAAATACCCCTCATATACAATCAAATGAAAAGGTTCCTGTGTACAAAAAGGTAATTGACGTCATGTGGCATCCGATCTGGGCTTTTATCGGTTTTTTGCCAAGGCATTTGGTTAATTTGTTAGTGCGAAAATTTACCCGAGACCGGCATTATTTCGGAACCATGCGGTTTATATACTCTATATTTATATATCCTATCTTTCTCCTGATCCTTGTTGTGGCAATTCGGCTCATCCTTCATTAGATTCTATGGATTTCATTTCCACAGCATTCCAGAACCAGATGTTCACTGATAAAATAATAAGGCGGTTCCCTTTTTCTGTGAAACCGCCCTAATTTCTTTATTTCTATTCTTCGGTAACCAGTATGGTATCGATGCTGTCGCCCTGCCGGATGGCATCCAGCACATCGAGACCTTCGACTACTTTGCCAAAAACTGTGTGATTCCTGTCGAGATGCTTGGTATTCTGACGGCTGTGACAGATAAAAAATTGTGACCCGCCTGTATTCCTGCCCGCATGTGCCATCGACAACACGCCGCGATCGTGGTACTGATTTTCTCCATCCAACTCGCATTTAATATGATATCCGGGACCACCGGCGCCGGTTCCTTTCGGGCAACCGCCCTGTATCACAAAGTTGGGGATGACCCGATGCCAGGTGAGGTTATTGTAAAATCCACTGGTGGCCAGTTTCACAAAGTTTGCCACTGTATTTGGAGCATCTTTCTCGAAAAACTCCACCTTCATGTCGCCACGGTTGGTCTTGATAATTGCTTGTTTCATTGGAGTAATAAGTATTAAGTAATAATTATTAAGTATTGAGATTTTGTCAAAGGGTACTGCTTTGAGGGTGGCAAAGATAGCAATTTATCCATACCGGAATAGTTATGTCTTGCCCGAAAAAGCGTTGAAGAAGTACCTGTGTGTGGAGCCGGCATCGAGCGTGGACGCCCGCATGAGCGCCGCCGGGCCGTATTTTGTTTTGATCTGATCCATCGCTTCGAAGAGCGCAATTTCCTCCTGCGTATCTTCAAACAGATTGATCTGATAGTTCCCATACGCCAGGTTGCTGAGCCGCACCCCGATGAGCCGTACCAGCAGCCGGCGGTTGTAGAGTTTGTCGAATAGCGCCATTACGTGGCCGATAAGCACCTTGTCTGACGAGGTGAACGGAATATGCAGTTGCCGGCTGGTAGTTTCAAAGTCAGAATAGCGGATTTTCACGGCGATGCAGGCGCAGAGTTTTTTCTCGCTGCGAAGTTGGAAGGCGAGTTTTTCGACCATGGACGTGAGGATGGCCTTCATTCTCTTAACATCGATGCTGTCGGACTCAAACGTGCTCTCAGTTGAAATCGACTTGCGCTCGGTGTAGGGCACCACGGGACTATCGTCGATGCCATGGGCTTTGTTCCAAATCACGCGGCCGTTCTTGCCAAAGGTGGCCTCGAGCATCTCTACAGGCATTTCGCGCAACGTTTTCACCTTAGTGATTCCCATTTCATAAAAAAAGTCAGCGGTCTTTTTGCCGATCATGGGGATTTTGCGGATAGAGAGCGGCGCCAGAAACTCCTCCTCATCCCCCTTTGTTACCTGCTTCTGGCCGTTGGGCTTGCATTCTCCTGTGGCGACCTTCGACACCAGCTTGTTGATAGAAAGTCCCATGGAGATAGGCAGATGAGTTTCTTTCATAATCTTCTGCCTCAACTCCGCTGACCACTTGAAGCACCCGAAAAACCTGTCCATACCTGTGAGGTCGAGGTAAAACTCATCGATCGATGATTTCTCAAACAGCGGCGCCCCGTCGCAGATAATATCCGTGACCATGCTCGAATACATGCTGTACGCTTCGGCATCGCCGGAGATGACGATAGCATCGGGGCAAAGCTGCAATGCCAGTTTCATGGGCATAGCCGAGTGCACACCAAACCGGCGCGTCTCATAGCTGCACGCCGCTACCACCCCGCGATCGCTCTTGCCACCTATGATGAGCGGCTTGCCTTTAAGTCGGCTGTCACGCAGGCATTCGACCGACACAAAAAATGCATCCAGATCCATGTGCAGTATCGAGCGCCCGTCATTTCGTATCATGCAGGGTGAAGCTAATTATTTTAGCCATTATTTGTATTTAAAAACCTTTTTACTAATTTTATACGTAATATTACTAAATATAGTAGTAATAAATAGAAAAAAAATTAATTATTTGAGATCAAATTGTGGCGAAGATGCGGGGAACTTACAGTGAAAGGTATGAGGGATTGCAGATAAAAATCGAGAGTAAAAGACTGCAGTCGGGAAGGTGTCAGATAAAATTCCGAACATATGGGATGTTTCGTGAAGACTATTATGGCTACACGCTTGTCGATGGAGATAAGACTTTGAAGGAAGTAATCGCTGAATTGAAAGCTAAATTGCGCAAAACAGGCGGGCCAAATAATTTTTACCAGCGCAACCTATATTCCCTGCAACGAAACAGGAATGTTGATAATGATTTCGTAATATTTAAGACGGCAGATCAACAATGCTGAAATTTGCTGCCCTAAAGGGCGGTTTATTACATAAACAGAATTGAGTTTGATAACGCACAATTAATTCAGAGAGTAACCAACAAAACGACACCTGACGATGAGCTTGATCAGTGAAAACTTAAAACAATTAAGAAAAAAAAAAGGACTTACCCAAGAACAAATGGCACAGGAAGTGGGCATAAAACGTTCCCTGCTGGGTGCCTATGAAGAAGGTCGTGCCGAACCACGGATTGGAACACTGCTGAAGTTTGCGGAATTATTCAGCATACCGATAGAGCAAATCATCAACATCGAGCAGGCAAGCGAAGGAAAATCCAACATAGCACCGATACATGTCAGCAATGGCCAGAAACTAAAAGTGCTGTCGATCACCACCGACAGGCGTGGCCGGGAAAATATTGAACTGGTACCACAAAAAGCAGCCGCCGGTTATCTGAACGGCTATGCAGATCCTGAATACATAGAAGAACTGCCAAAATTCCAGCTGCCTATGCTCCCGGCGAATGCGACTTACCGGGCATTTGAAATAAGCGGCGACTCAATGCTCCCGTTGCGAAGTGGAACTATAATCATTGGACAGTTTATTGAAAATACGTCTTCGTTAAAAAACGGCAAGTCCTACGTACTCGTCACCCGAGATGAAGGGATTGTTTACAAACGGATCTATCGGTATTCCGATAACCCGGAATTGTTTTGCATGGTATCGGATAACAGGCAATACAGCACGTATGATGTGAAAGGAAACGATATTCTGGAGATATGGGAATCGAAAGCTTTTATCAGCATGCAATTGCCCGATCCAGAAACGGATGATACGCTGTCACTAAAAAAACTTGGGGAAATTGTCCTGGACCTTCAGCAGGAAGTCATCAAACTAAAAGGCAAATAATTCCAATGCTACAAATAGCCCTTCAGAGTTTCCACTAACCGCTCCAACTTTTCGGAATCGCCCTTTTGCACAGAATGGCTCAGATCATACCACAACCCATCGCCCGGACTGATGTAATTACCCTGTTTTTTCGGCTTGTCGATCGCATCTTCCGGTAGGTAGTCGAATGAAAAAATGTATTTAAGTAATCGCTGCCCCTCGTGCCAATCCATGGGTTTTTGATGCTTTTCTGCTGCTTCAAGGAGGACAGCCCTTTCGGCAAATTTATATTCTATATTATAGAACCGCTGGACATTTTCGATATTCAGAAATTCAATTTTCAGTGGTGCCTCCTTCTTTCCCAATTCAAAAATGGCCTGTATTAATTCCTGAGCGAATGTCTCCCATTGCTTTTTATCCGCTGGCCACATCATCTCAGCCCCCTGTGAATGCCCGATCCTCAGGAAAAGCTCCGAATCCTGACCATCGGCTTTTTTCTTCCAGTTGGACGATTGCAGTTTGTTGTCGATGACGGTAGTCCAAATCGGCGGCAACTTTCCTTTCCATTGATAATTGTCGCTTTCGCTGAATCCCTCAACCAGAATGTCTTCATCGCTCAGTTCTTCGCGGCCATAATATTCCAGGTTCAGGTCGACGCCGAGGTTATTATCGCCCGATTTTTCGATCGCCAATTTATACCGATGCGAAAAGGGTGGTGGCAATATTTTGGTATCGAAATGGATTTCTAATTTGTTGAAGGAAGATATTGCTGACATTGACATCATGATCAGGTATGAATATAGTGGCTTACATTTTTTATCCGGTCCACTTTTCCAGATTTCGTAAGAAATATTTCAGGAACAAAAATAACCTCTGAAGGGCAATGATAACGAGGCATCTGAGATTTTAAGCGAAGTTGTATTTCCTCCTGCCGCAAAGATACACCATGGATTTCTATCAATAAAACCACCCGTGTCGTGCGCTTTAAGTCTTCTTTGGGGACAACACAAAAATTGGATGTTATTCCAAGTTGCCGCAGCGCCTTTCCAATAAGGGGCTCCAGATACTCGATTTGCAGTTTGATGCCACCGGTGTTGATGACATTATCATATCTTCCCAGCCAGCGGAATGATTTGGAATCCAGTAATTCGACCAAATCGGTCGTTTTTAGACCATGCAATCCCAATCGGTTATCATGGATAATGAGGCAATTTTTATCGTCGGTGGTGAATGATACACCTAGTAAGGCTGAGTAAATGTCCGTTTTGGTGGTTCCTGCAACTTCCCGTAAGGCAACATGCGTGAGCGTTTCCGTCATGGCATAGCTGTGATAAACACGCCCCGGTAAATCTGCTACTTGTCTTTCCAGCAGGGGATGAATCGCCGCTCCGCCGATCAGTAACTTACCAATCTTTGAAATTTTTTCCGGGTAACGGCGCATTCCGCTTTCGACCTGAATGGGAGTAACTGCTGCGAAGTCGATTATGTCCTCAAGATCTTTCCACGGATCGGCAGATGGATCGGTAATGATGAGGTTAAGTTGGCCGACCAGCGCCCGGATGATCATCATGTATCCCGCTACGAATTCGGTATTGAGGCAGCACAATGTCGTGTCGCCTTGCTTAAGTTGAAAAAAATCCAGTGTTCGCTGCGCGCTGGCTATTATCTGATTACGCGAAAAGCGGCACTGTTTCGGTGTACCGGTGGAGCCTGATGTTTGAAAAGAAAATTCTGATTGCCCCTTCAACCAGTCACTTATAATCCGAAGAGGCTTTTTTTCAGATTCCTTCAAGCCACGCCATTCATCAGAACCAAGCGTTCTCGGATCAACGACTCTTCCATTGATTTTTAATCCTTCCAAAGCTGCTTTATTCGCTGTTTGAATTGGGTAAATATGGCCTCATTAACGGTAGGGTTCGTTTCAATTTCGAGAATGGCCGCATCGCCATCGGGTGATAAAAACGGAGTCAAAACATCGTCCAGTCGATCCAGGTCGTCTGCAAAATAGTATTTCATTCCAAAATCTCTGGCTGTGTTCTCTGCCTTCAATGACTGGTTGGTTTCAAAATACGTCTTTAATTCCGGTAATTTGCCAGGCCCATCAATCAGGCGGAAAATACCCCCTCCATGATTATTTAGTATAATTATCCGAAGGTTGGGCGGTATATGTTGGTGCCAAAGGCTGTTTCTGTCATAGAAAAATGCCATATCACCCGTAATGAGAATATGGAGATTTGACGTATTCAGGGCATGCCCTACAGCCGTACTGGTACAACCATCTATTCCGCTGGCACCTCTGTTTGCCCACACCGCAATATTCTGCTTCAATCCAACATACCCGGCATACCGCACGGGCATACTGTTGGCCAAATGCAGGGAACCACCATCCGGCAATTGTCGCAGGATTCGGGAAACCGCTGCAAATTCTCCCGGCTGACATTCTGCAAGGTAATCGTCCACCAGTTCCCTTGCTTTCCGCGACTTCAAAAGCCAGCGTTGCCGGTAATCGCTCTTTGGTTTATTTTCTAAGACTATGCTTCTAGCAAATGATTGAAAGAATGCTGATGGACTAATCAGGATTTTTTGAGTTAATGTCTGATGTGTATCCACGACCTCCGGATTTTCACCAATATGCCAATGGAGTATGGGTGGATTTTTCCGTAGAAAATTCTTCAGGTTCTTTGAAATGACGCTACCTCCGAATGAAATCAGCAATTCCGGCCGTAGGTCAGAGGAAGATTCCTGATCCGCAAGTACGATTTCATGGTTGGTTATGAATCCGGAATATGTATGGATATTGGAAAATAATTCTCCCACCACGACACTTTGAGTAATTTCCTGTATATGCTCCAGCGCTATTAACAACGCAGAGTCAGGACGCTGCTGGCCGATAAGAATCATGACATTATTGTAGGAGAGTATTTCGTCCTTTAAAGTATCAAAATATCCATGCTCGAATTGTACCGGAGGCAAGACTACTTTGATGATCTTTAAGTCATGGGAAAAGTTTAATTCTTCTCCCTGCGACGGATAAAAAGGCTCTCTCACAGGCACATTCAGTTGGACCGGGCCTTTAATGGATCCACCCGCGCTCAATATCGCTTCAGTGACTAATCTGGTGGCATGGGTTATTTCCTGCACTGTATTAAAGGAGGCCGGAAACTGAAAAAATCCCCTGATATGATTGGTAAATAGATTGTACTGCCTTATCGTCTGTCCATCCTGCTGGCCGATCAGTTCTGGAGGCCTGTCCGCAGTGATAATCAGCAATGGTATCTCCTGGAAATATGCTTCAATCACCGCAGGGAAAAGGTTGGCTGCCGCTGTCCCTGATGTGCATATTATAGCAACCGTTCGCATCGAAGATTGTGCCAGGCCCAGTGCAATAAATCCCGCCGCCCTCTCGTCGGGGAACACAAACGTGCTGATCTCGGGATGACGCGCAAAGGCAATCGTGATGAGTCCACTGCGTGATCCCGGACAAATCACAGCTTGCCTGACGCCGTGCGCAGCGCATATGGCAGGTATATCTACGAGAGGCTGAATGACCATTCTAAAGGATTACAGTTTTTAAAATTCCTAGTTGGGACAAAGTTATCTGAAAAAATGTTTTTTAGTTATAAAGTTAGGCTGCTCAAAGGTTCTCTCGGAATAGGGTGCGGATATTTTCTTCGTACGGCATAATATTTAGGACAGCAGTGGACAGCATGTTTTAAAGAATCTTTTTAATTAAGAATAATTGTTTGGCCCAGTAAATAGCTTACCTTTGCCCTCCCAATAGGTGTTTTAGGGGTTGAGGAGAGGAGAATTGGGATAGGGGAGTGGGTTTTGGTAAAATTATTTAAGAATTTTTTTTGGTTAGGATAATAAGTTTTTTACCTTTGCATCCGCTTTTAAAAACAGGGGCTCGGAAGAGGGTCTAACGAAGCCGCCGTAGGGGTGGCGAAAGTTCTTTGAATGAATGTGAATTGACAGTAATCCGCAAAGGATTTTAACAGAAATTCCTTGATAAGGGGTGAGGACAAACAGTATTTCTGAGTGGGAGACCACTTGGAGCAAGATTATTTACAATGGAGAGTTTGATCCTGGCTCAGGATGAACGCTAGCGGCAGGCCTAATACATGCAAGTCGAGCGGGATTAAGTAGCAATACTTATGAGAGCGGCGCACGGGTGCGTAACGCGTATGCAACCTACCCACAACTGGAGGATAGCTTTCGGAAACGGAAATTAATACTCCATAATGCAGGGGTACCGCCTGGTACTATTTGCTAAAGATTTATTGGTTGTGGATGGGCATGCGTCTGATTAGTTAGTTGGTGAGGTAACGGCTCACCAAGACATCGATCAGTAGGGGGTCTGAGAGGATGATCCCCCACACTGGCACTGAGATACGGGCCAGACTCCTACGGGAGGCAGCAGTAGGGAATATTGGGCAATGGGCGGAAGCCTGACCCAGCCATGCCGCGTGAAGGAAGAAGGCCT
>JBGSYX010000030.1:0-8618 GCA_041750735.1 Cyclobacteriaceae bacterium | reverse complement strand
CAAAATAAAAGCGTGCCAGGTACTATCACACTGTCGACTCCTCAAAAAATCACCATCAGTGGTGCTACCCTCGTGAATATGAAAATCGGCGATCTTGAAAACGACGGAGACAAAGATATAGTGATCACCAACCTGGTAAATAATATTTACATACTTGTAAACAATGGTAGCGAAACCTCCCCATCTTTTTCCACTCCAAAACTCATTGAAACAGGCCGGGCCCCCTGGGGCCTGGATTTGGGAGATATCAACGGTGATGGATTGATAGATATAATAGTAGCAACCACAGATGCCGGAGAGAAACTCACCCTGCTCATTAATACATCTTCAGGAACAACGCTCTCGTATTCAACTCATAGCGTGGGAAATACAGATATTTCATTCAACACCGTCATTTCCGATTTCAGTGGTGATGCGAAACCTGATATTGCCTACATAGATAGAAAGGTCAATGAAATAATATTCCTTAGAAACCTTCATTGTGTTATTTCTGACATTTTACCCAAAAATCCTCCTGCAATTTGCAGTAATAAACCGGTTACTCTACTTAATACTCCAGCTTTGAAGGTCAATTACGCCTGGAAAAATACGACGACGAACCAGGATATTGTCGGAGCTATTAAGGCCGACATCACCATCCCTGGAAACTATATTACAACTATTACCTCTACCGCTGACGGCTGCAGCTCTACTTCTACGGGGGTTACGGTAGTTGCAGGAAGCGACAATCTGCCCCCGGCAGTCACCATCACAAATCCCGGAACTGTATGTGCCGGGAGTTCTTTTAGCCTGACAGCACAATTAGTAAGCGGGGTAACCTACTATTGGGTAACTCCCAGGAACGAACTGAAACAAGGAAACGTACTAACAGTGAATAATGCCTCCATAGACGATGCCGGTAGGTACTCATTAGTGCTGGAATCGGCAGGTTGCCGAACAGAACCAAATTTTCAATTGGTCGATATCAGCACGATTCCGCCAATGGAGGTATCTGCTTCTGCCGGAAGCTTATTCTGCGAAGGCACTACCAATACGTTGGCGGTTCCGCTGATACCACAGGGGCAATATACCTGGAAATTCAATAGCGCTACCATTAGCGGTGCTGCGGCGAACACATATACTGCAACTCAATCCGGCACCTATTCGGCTACTGTAAAGAACGCATACAATTGTACCGCCACGAGCAATAATCTTGTTATAAAAAAGGTAATTCAGCCGGTTGCTTCATTTACTGAAATTACGAGTTCATGTCTCAATCAGGAAATCGTATTCAACAACACGTCAACCTATGACAATACTGAGGTTCCGGTTTTTGCCTGGGATTTTGGCGATGGCACCAGTTCGACTGATAAAAATCCAAAACACACATTTACAAAGTCAGGGGATTTTAAAGTGATACTTTCTGTCGGATATAATAATACTACCTGTAGCGATACCTACGAATACCTTTTGAAGGTAGCCCAGTTTCAGGATCTGGCGATTAAAGCAGATGGCAAGGATGTCCCTGATGGAAAATTTAACCTATGTGACGGAAACAAAGCCACCTTATCAGTCAATGCTGTTTCCGGTACCATAGTATGGAATACAGGAGCCACTACTCCGTCTATCAGCATTGGTGAAGCAGGAACATATACCGTTACTTCCGGAGCAAATACGGGATGTTCTAGTATGGATGAAATCCAGGTAAGCGAGGTTTCTAACGTGGCCCTCGAAATTACTTCAGGTAGCCAGCGCATCGAAGGTGGTAGTTCGGCACAATTGGGGGCTTCGGGTGCAGATTTTTATTCCTGGACACCAGTGAAAGATCTCGACAATCCCACTATTGCCAATCCTCTGGCTTCTCCAATAGAAACCACTGAGTATATAGTCATAGGTTCAAATAGTAACGGCTGCCTGGACTCAGCAAAAGTAGTTGTATATGTTGATGAAAAAGTCAATATACCAGTTGATGCGCCACAGACTTTTAGCCCTAATGGTGACGGAAGAAATGACCTTTGGATAATCAACAATATTGATGTATTTGAATCCTGTCCTGTAAAGATTTTTAACCGCAGAGGCCAAAATGTGTATGAAAAAAACCAGTACAATAATGATTGGGATGGCATTTATCAGGGTGTCGAACTTCCTGAGGGAGCCTATTATTATATCATTACTTGCGGAGCCAACGAGGTACATACTGGAAACGTAGCGCTGATCCGGTAGCAAAGCAGCAGAAATTTTCATGCCATCGGCACAAATGTAAGTTTTAAAATAGAATAGGCCCCAACGGACTGGTTACCTGAAGCGATAATTTCATATTCTTGTCAAGAGTATTAAGCCAACATGAACCTTACGAGTAACAACGCTATGAAAATAGATTTTACGAAATGTCAACACAGAATTTTCAGGAAATCCAGTATAGGATTCTTCCTGATTTTTTTTGTTGCACTACTTTCTATAAATCTATTAATCACTCCATTTTCAATAGCACAAAATCCATTCATACCGCGATATGATGCCGTAAAACGATCGGAGCGATGCTTTACGGTAACCTTTGATACCTTCAACCAATTTGGTGCAGTTTGGTGGGCTGACAAGGTCGATTTCTCAAATGATACCGCTTTCAACTTTGTAGTTTATATGGGTAGTCGTGACGGCAATGGCGCCGATGGCCTGGCATTTGTGATGCACCAGGATCCACGAGATACCCTTCTCGACACAAGCGAACAGGTAATCATCGGTGGGGCCGGCACCTGGGACCTGTCAGCAGCTACCGGCGATGATGGCGGAGGACTTGGATTTGCTATGCACCAAAGCCGCGTCGGTCCAAACACAATTCCCGGACCACATGGCCCTGGAGATAGTCCGGAAAACCATAAAATCCAAAAATCGGTAGCGATTGAGATAGACACCTGGAATAATACTGATGTCCCTGATGGTAGAGCAGGAGCGGATGCCAATGGCGTTAATCAAATTGTCAGTCCGTTCTACGGATGGGATCATACTTCGGTAGTGTACAATGGAGATATTTACGGCCAACAGCAAGTAATAACTGATGCCAATGGAAACACAGGACGAATCCTCCCAATCAAGCCGAGTTATATCTTTGGCGCAGGCAATAATCCAGACGGCTCAGTTTACCATAACATCGAAGATGACCGATGCTATATGTTCCAGGTAAAATGGATTGTAAATCCCGATGGCACCCAAACCATGCAACTATGGGCTGATATGTACAATGGGTCCACCAACCTCACTGGACTGGAAATGGTGATGACCCACACTGACGATATGCTTACCAAGGTTTTTAATGGCAACCCAGTTATGCGATTTGGATTTACTGGGTCAACAGGAGGCGCCCGAAATGAACAAACAATCTGCTTATTAGGAGAAAACTTGAAGCCCTTTGCGGAAAACGATTATGCTACGATTCCAATAAACGCTACTGCCATCATCGATGTAGAGGCCAATGACAATGACCCTGACGGTGATCAGTTGCATGTCCCGGTTATTATTGACCCAGCAAATCATGGAAGTGCTGTCATTTTTGACAGTCTGGGTGTTAATTATATGCGATACACTCCAAATACCAATTTTGTTGGAACAGATACTATTGGGTACGTAACATGCGATGTAAATTCAATCAAATGCTACGCAAAATGCGATACCGCTAATGTGTTTATTACGGTCGGATGCGTGCCATTTGATGTGGACCTGACTGCAACTTCCGCAAATACTACCTGTTCTTCCAGCACGCCAGGTAATGGTGCCGCCAATGCCAATATCACTTCAACTTTTATACGGGGCACCTTATGGTCTGAAGGTTTTCAGGACTCCCCTAACGGTGCCTTGTCAGATAATGGACCAACCTCATGGACATCCTCAACCTCAGGTGCTTGTGCAGCCGGGAATCAAATCGGTGTACAATCCAATGAATTTAAAGTACAAAAGAGTGGTTGTGTCGTTCTATTTGAATCAGAAGTAATTGATATTTCCACTGTCAATGATGTCGGAATCTCCGTAGACATTCGGGCTCAGGGTGATATGGAGCCTGCTGATTATTTACGTGTATATTACAAACTCGATGGCGGTCCATTGACATTTCTAACCAACGGAAATCAGACTGATAACTTCGGAATAAAACAAGCCACTGTCCCAATTCTAAACGGCAACACACTACAAATAGTCATTCAAGCCCAAAACTCTGGAGACGATGAAATCTATTATTGGGATAATATCCATGTGACAGCCGTTGGCGCAGGTGTTCCAGATGTAACGATTAATTGGTATCAGGGAGCCACTCCCACTGGTGCTATTATAAATACAGGAACGGTGTTTAATGGAATGAATCATGGTGTTTATACGGCTGTCGCTATAGACAATGCCACTGGATGCCCCTCAAATCCTTCCACTGTAACAATCGACAGCACTGGGTACAAGGTTGATGACGCATATATCCTTCCGGTCTCACCATTTACGAATTGCAAACTGCCATATGACGGAGCACTTAGAGCAGGTGTATTCGATGGATCAGATTCTGTAACAGTAGGCTACGAATTCGAATGGTACTACCAGGAAGATCCTAAATTGCCCGCCTTTATCCAACGCACAGGTTATTTAGCTTCAAATCTTGAAAGCCGCGAATACACTGTAGTCATCACTGAAATCGCGACGGGTTGCGATACTACAATCAATGCGGAAGTCCCTAATGCTGTAAATATCCCCGCAGTTATCGCTACAAAAATCCAGGACATCGTATCCTGTACCAATCCGAATTCAGGAATAGGCACCGCAACAGTTGGTGGTATGACAACCGGATATAGATTTGAATGGTTTGCCGGACCGTCTATTGGTGCGGGTCCACCTGATTTTGTAGGCTCAACTGTATCGACATTTCCAGCTGGTACTTTCACCGTTCAGGCTATAGACAGCATTACTTCATGCCCGTCTGACCCAGCTTCAATAACCTTTGATGATCTGACAGTGCTACCCAATCTTCAGGTAAGTCTCGACCAACAACAAATCTCCTGCGATCCATTGCTTCCTACCGGTCAGGTATCCGGTCATGTATTAGTCGGTGGAGTACCCACTACATCTGGATATTCATTCAATTGGTATAAGGGTGCCAATGATATTATTCCTGCGAGACCAGGGTATACTGGCGGGCCGGTTGCCGATCAGTTAGATGCAGGATTATACCGACTGGTCGTCATTGAAAATGGCACTAATTGTACGGTTTACAAGGACACCACTATACTGGACCAACTAGTAAATCCGAATCCTATTACGGTTACTACAACTGATGCTTCTTTTTGTACAAATCCAAATGGTTCTATTACTGTTAATGTTGTCGGAAGCCCTACTGACTATACATATGAAGTATATACTGGAAATGGGGTAATACCCGCCAATCTAATTCGTAATTCCACCAGTAATATCATTCCCAATCTTGCCCCTGGCAATTATACTGTTATTGCTAAAGACATAATCACCAAATGTCCGACACCTGAGGTTTATGCAATTATTAATGATGTGACGGCATTGCCAATGGTTACTATTACCTCGTTGGACCAGGCATCATGTGATCCTAATAGTCTCACAGGTGCGCTCACTGCGTCAACAGCACCAGCGCCGTTAAGCGATTTTTCATTCGAGTGGTTTGAAAATGATACAACAGGTTTCTCACTTCCTCCTACCGGCGCAAATGGTGAATCCGTAACTGGGTTGGATACTGGGATATACGCGTTGCGAGTAACAAACAACGTAACACAATGTAAAAATGTGTTATTCCCAACCGTTAATCTGGGGATCGTACTTCCTGTAGAATCCGTAACAGCAACGCCATCCACCTTTTGTGCTCCGTCGGCAAATGGTCAAATGAGTGCCTCTGCCGATGGTGGACTTACTGCTGGATATTCATTTATTTGGATTGATGCCACATCAGGCGATACACTCGCATCGCAAGCGGCGGTACAAAACGGAATTGCTCCTGGTGATTTCATGCTCACGGTCAAAAACAATTCCACGGCATGTTTATCCAATCCTGCGCCTGTAAATGTTGCAGATAATTCAGTAACACCTATACCGGCTATTAGCATCATGGACAATTCATCATGTGATGTTACTCTGCCAAATGGCCAGCTAGCCGTTACAGGAACTAATGAATCACCAACGTATACACTTGGGGATTACACATATTTATGGTTCGACAATGCCACTGGAACACCAGTAACTAATACAGGTGGTAGTTTTGGTGAAATAGCCAATACACTTGATAATGGCACCTACGAACTTAGAATTCAGAATAACATCACTACCTGCGCTAATTCCGTTCTTTCACAAATCATTGATATTAACATAAAACCAGTAATTGATGGCGTGATTCCGGACCATGCAGACCATTGTGTAGAACCGTACATGAGCGGCGCGACTATACCAAGTGTTAACGGTGGTCAACCTATACCGGTGGGGTTTACATTTACATGGCAAAACAGAAACGGCGGACCTTCAATCTCTTCTGCAACAAACAGTATTTTTGATGTAAACAGCTCAGATGAAATCCTACCTGCGGGCAATTATAGTGTAGTGGTATTGAACGAATTCAATTGTCCATCAGATACAGTCCTATTCGAAATACTCGATATTTCCATACCTCCTGTTTTTGCGCTGATTACCCAAAACAACATATCATGTGATCCGGGTGTCACTCTCGGAAGCTTGGTCGCTTCAAGCCCCAATGCCAGTCTGAATATTTCTCTATTCGAATGGTTCAATGGTTCGCCGAACTCTGTTCCTCCTTTTACATCATCAAGTAATCCGAATGATTCAGTCCTGGTAAACCTGGGCGCAGGCACATATGCTGCGCGCATCACCGATGGCACGACAGGTTGCGTGAGCGTAGAGTATGCTACAATACAAAATGCTCCAGCGCCTGGTCCTTCCATAATAAACTCCTCATTAGCCAATCTCACCCGTTGCGATATTGACAATGGGTCATTGGGGTATCGGGTAATTCCATTTGAAAATTTACCGCCACTAAATATTAATCCCCGCACTTATACTTTTCATTTGTCTGGCGCAGCCACGCTTCAGCAAACCACTTCGGGAACAGACAACGTAACTTTCGGCGGACTTGGTTCAGGAAATTGGTCAGCTTATGTGGTTGATGAATACACAAAGTGCCAGTCAGACCCAATAAGTAACATGTTAAGGCAAGCTCCTGAAATTGAGATCACATCCACCTTAATTCAAAAACCAGCGAGTTGCGTAGGCAACGATGGCATACTCGAAATTGCAGCCCAAACCACATCGAATAATTCACCAGCAGGCCTGGGATTTAATTTCGATTGGACCAGGGAATTTGATGGATCAGGTGGTTCAATACCCTTCACACAGGTTACACCATTTATATCTAATGCCAATAGTCTAACGAGCGATTATTATTTTATTAAAGTTACTGACAGGGAATCATTATGTGAAAAGGACACCGCCATTTTTGTTCCTTCGCAGATTGTTCCTTCCATCGATCCGTTTGTTAGTTTGCCTTCTATCTACTGTATAAATGGTAATGGCAGCGCAACAGCCGAATTGACAGGACCAGGTGTAATAGATTATAATTTATACGATTTCCTTTTATTCAGCGGAAGTTATTTCGATCCTACAGATCTTGTACAAAACCTGGTTGGCAGCATAGCACCGGCAACTAATCCTTCGGTTTTCAATAACCTGGATACTGGAAATTATACTATTGTAGCCAGGGAAAATTTCGGTGCGAATTGCTTAAGCTCACCGATATCATTCACGATCGATCTTGATTTCTTATATCCCGGTCTTATTGCATCATCGACCCCAGATAAATCATGCATAGGTGGCACTGGTACTGGCCAATTGGAAATCATAAATACCAATCCTGCCATAGCACTGGGCGATATTGACTTTAACTGGTCAAATGGAGATAATGGTCCACAAACAGCAGCCGATCTGTTAGCAGGTAATTATTCTGTAGAGGCAACAATCACGGCCAATATACCCGGTCAAGGCTGTAAAATCGATACGATTTTGAATGTGCCGAAAGTACCTGACCTCATTTCTGTTGTAGCTAATCCGACTCCTAACAATAATTGCGTCCCGTTTGATGGAACCATTCAGATTACTGATGTACAAGAAAATGGAGGAAGCATTGGTGTAATTCCTGGTGCTTATACCAACTTCAACATTTACGACACTGACTTAGCAGTACTTGTTCCAATAGGCGATGGTATTTCTACCCCTTGGGGGCAATTGGGTCCGGGGGAATACTACCTGCAAGCACAAAACAATGATACTAAGTGTTTCAGTAATTACCTCCGTGTAAGTATTGATGATCTTTCTCAGGATCCGGTAATTTCTATCACGATGAACAGTCCGGACTATGCCTGCGATCCGACACTCGCCAATGGTGAACTTGAAGCTGCAGCCTCAGGAAGCCAGAACTTAGCTGAATATGAATTTAACTGGTACACCGGTGCGGTAAGTGCTCCTAACTTCATAATCAACAATCCGGTTGTGTCAAATCGCACAGCGAACTCATTCGGTCAATTGTATTCAATTGAAGTAGTTGATATCGCGGGAGCCAATCTTGGTTGCAGGTCAACAATGCA
>JBGSYX010000029.1:0-5689 GCA_041750735.1 Cyclobacteriaceae bacterium | reverse complement strand
GCCAATTGTGTTTTTTGCATAGTTAAGTATGCGCAAACGTTTGACTGGAATTTTAAAACATTTGAAGCTATGTTTGAGGTATTATGTACGCTTTTCCGCAAGCGGAAAGAGATAGTGAAAACACTTAACCCAAAGAATATGAAAAATGTAATTTTCCCTCTGTGTTTTGTCATATTTGTCCTGACTATGGGTTGTTCTACCCAAAAAAAAGAGGCAGTTGTTGCGCCACGGTATTCAGCCGATTTCACATCCCTCGCCGCACATAATGAGCAACCCGATTGGTTTCAGGATGCCAAACTGGGTATCTATTTTCATTGGGGTGTTTATTCAGTTCCGGCCTTTGGAAATGAATGGTATCCGCGAAATATGCATTTTAAAGAAAGTCGTGAATACCAGCATCATGTGAAAACCTATGGTGAGCCATCAGAATTTGGCTATCATGATTTTGTGCCAATGTTCAAGGCCGAGAATTTTAATGCAGACGAATGGGCGTCACTTTTCAAGCAGGCGGGCGCACGGTTTGCCGGTCCTGTGGCTGAACACCATGACGGCTATTCTATGTGGGCAAGTAAATTAACACCGTGGAATAGTATGGATGCCGGCCCTCATCGCGATGTTCTTGGCGAATTAGCGAAGGCTATAAAAGCTCAGGATATGAAGTTGATCACCACTTTTCATCATGAAAGAAATCTCCAACGATATGATTCCATTTCGGTGAATGGCGGGCAAGTCTATAACAATAGCCATTACCCCTTCTTTGCGGGCATGCCACCGTCAACCGATATTGATACACTAAAATATTTGTATGGAAACCTTCTGGAAGAATTCTGGCTGGAAAAGATATGGTTTGGTAAACTGAAGGAAGTAATTGACAATTATCAGCCCGATATCATTTGGTTCGATTCATGGTTGGATATCATTCCGGAAACATACAGAGCACAATTTGCAGCCTATTATTTCAACAAAGCAGATAGTTTGGGCAAGGAGGTAGTGGTGGTTCGTAAGCAAGATGACCTGCCGCTAGATTTCAGCGTGAATGATCTGGAGAAATCGCGTATGAACCGTATCGATGAAAAATCATGGATGACCGATGAAACGCTGAGTTATGGAAGTTGGTGTTATACAGAGGATCTGAAAATAAAACCGACAAAAGACATCATCCATGTGCTTGTGGATATTGTGAGTAAAAATGGAGTGCTGCTCCTCAATATATCGCCCATGGCAAATGGAACTATTCCTGAAGATCAGCGGAAAGTGCTATTGGAAATGGGTGATTGGCTGAAAGTAAATGGTGAAGCAATTTACGGCACACGTCCATGGATTACATTTGGAGAAGGGCCAACAAAAGAGCCTGAAGGCGACTTTAAAAACCATTCTCAGTTTGCGAAACTTGTGTATTCTAATAAGGATATGCGTTATACGACGAAAGGCAACGCTATTTATGCGACTTTCTTCGGATGGCCCGATGGCGATTCGGCGCTTTTAGAGTCATTCGCACCTTCTGTCCTCGAAGGTGACCTTCAAATAAAGAACATTTCCATGCTGGGATATGACGGACCAATAAACTGGGAAAAAAGCGACGAAGGGATTTCTATTAAATTGCCTAAGGAGAAAATCAATGAAATGGCAGTGGTTTTCAAACTTGAAATTATTGGTTCGGCGAAGCTGGTCGACTAAAAAAAACACTGCAATAATCCCTGGGGGGAGGGTGTAACCTTAGGGATTTCTTTGCTTTTTTCAAGTATCCAAAATACACAATTATAATTTTTCTATTCTTTTCTTTAGGACTCCGATGGCATTATGCAAATTCTTTTCAGCTTGTCTCATCTATATAAGTTAATTTGATATTTCTGTTCGGAATATTTTTTTTAAGCATTTAACTTTTTTTAACAGACTCGTCTAAGGCCTATATCCAGAAAAGGATAAATTTGGTATAGAAATACTCAAGTATTAAACTTAAATGAACTTCACATGAAAAAGGTCTTTTTTACTCTGTTGGTATCTACCCTCGCTCTTTTTAGTTCCTGTGAAAAGATAGAGCTTACTCCGGAAATTAATCTCATGCACAATCCGGATATTAGTTCTGCTTATTTGAATATTTCATTTCTGGATAGCACTTATCAACTGAATGATTCAGTAGATAATTATTATGCTACAAAATCATATGTAACCACTGCCAAGGAAGAGGATCCATATCCATCATGGTCTGGTGCGAGTTTTCGTAATGACTCATCCATTATTGATTTTAGTGTATACAATATCTTTAAATGGATGAATCGAAATGAGTTGCTACAACAGATAACTAAAAGCAATCATGAATTGGCTTTTTACACTTATGAAAACGAAAAATTGAATATTAAGAATTATGGGTTTTTATTAGAAATATGTGAATACACATACCCAATGAGTGGCAGTAAACGATTTGCCTCAGACCAATGTAAACAATCTGCTTCTTCTTTTTTTAAAATAACCGATTATTATGCCGGAGAGACTGAATATACCATATGGCTTAGGGGATCCTTCCAAGTCAATATTGAATATAAAAAATCCGTCGAAACGTTAACAGGAGATTTTTTAATGGAATTCCCGTTGTGGTTTGAAGAAGATTAATTGTGAAATCTATCAAATCAGTTTAAATGTATTCAATAATCCTAAACCTTGTACTTTTTGCATTAGTAGTATTTTCTTTATCTCGCTATCATTAGCAGTATTTTGAAATAAACACTATTATTCAGATATGGAAAATGATCTAAGATGAAGAAAACCACCATTGTAGACATAGCACATGAGCTGGATATTTCACCGAGTACAGTATCCAGGGCTTTAAATGGCATTGGCAGAATGAACGAAAGTACCAGGCAACAAATCCTGGGTCTGGCCAAACAATGGGGTTATCATCCAAATCCGCATGCGCAACGCCTGAAACAAGTAAAAACCTCTACGATCGGCCTGATTGTACCCGAACTAACCCATCATTTTTATTCACGAATTATCAAAGGAGTTGACAGTGTGCTGGACGAAATCGGTTTTCAACAGATAATCTGCGTTTCCAACGAAGAATATGAAAAAGAACGAAAAGCTGCCTTTACCTTATTGAATGCCCGGGTGGATGGATTGTTGGTAGCTCTTTCGCATGAAACAAGCAATTTCGATCACCTGCAGGAGCTAGTAAATGAAGATATCCCAATCGTTTTTTTGGATCGGATGTGCGAAGAGATCGATGCCCCTTACGTGATGACTGATGATTTTGAAGGAGCGAAGATGGCGACAGAATTCATGATTGAAAAGGGCAGCATAAGTGTCGCATTCATGAAAGGACCTGAGAACATCAGTACATCATTCAGCAGGTTCATGGGCTATAAGGAAGCCCTAAAGAAAAATAATATAGAGTTCAATGACGAGTTGATTATAAAACATGGGCCTGATATTGAAACGCAAGTGGTCAGATTGCTCCGGGATTATAGCATTGATGGACTTTTCGCGCATTCCGACTACCATGCCTTTCAGGCTATGGAGATTATCATGAAATACGGATACAAAATTCCGCAAAATATCCAGATTGTCGGCTATGCCGATGAGCCGCTCGCCAGCTACACCACACCTAAGATCACTACCATAAAACAACCCGCTTTTGAAATAGGCAGGGTAGGAATGGAGCTATTGCTGAGCGTAATTGAAAGTGGCGAAAAGGGCGAACCCAGAATCCTGCCAACTGAGTTGGTAATTAGACAAACCACCAGATAGATTAATAGCCTGCGCAAACGTTTGACTGGTAATACTGCTGGATATCTAATACTTTTAACCTTGATAAACAGAGAAATGACTCTGTGATCGATCGAGCATTTTTAAGATCATTTAATCTGAAATACCTCACGAATATGAAAACAATGAAAGGCGCTTTTCTGCCGGGCAACAGTACGGTAGTCATGAAAGATGTTGAAATTCCAGAACCTGGTTATGGCCAGGTGCTTATCAAGACAAAATCGTCCACTATATGTGGCAGTGACATTCGCGCCATATACAGAGAACACCTCGGAAAAGGTCCAGAAGCCTACCAGAATAAAGTTGCAGGCCACGAACCAGCCGGTCAGATTATTAAAGAAGGACCGGGTCTGCGGAGGTTTAAAAAAGGTGACCGGGTGGTGCTCTATCATATTTCCGGTTGTGGTTGCTGCAATGATTGCCGACGTGGATATATGATCAGTTGTACAAGCGACTATAGAGCTGCATATGGCTGGCAACGCGATGGCGGCATGGCAGATTATATCGTTGCCGATGAAAAGGATTGCGTGTTGCTACCCGATGAATTGACCTATACCGATGGCGCACAGATCGCCTGTGGCTTCGGGACGGTTTACGAAGGTCTGGACAGAATTGGTATTTGTGGCAACGATGCTGTGTTGGTTGTTGGCCTCGGACCTGTTGGATTGGCAACTTTAATGCTGGCAAAGGCTATGGGCGCCAATAAACTTATTGGAGTAGATACAGTGAAGGAGCGTTGCCAGATCGCGATTGATAAAGGTCTGACTGATCATGTATTCGTTTCAGGCGCAGATACCTTTAATAAAATAATGGAGGCAACTAATGGCATGGGGTGCGAAAGGACTGCTGATACATCCGGCAATACCCTTGGCCGACAACTGGCTATCCGTAGTACGAGAAAGTGGGGCAAATGTGTATTTATCGGTGAAGGAGGAACAGTCGAGTTCAACCCCAGCCCGGATATCATTCATGACCAGATCACTATTTATGGCTCATGGGTTACGAGTATCTGGAAGATGGAAGAACTGGTAGAGCGAATCGTGAGATGGAAAATCCACCCGGAAGATTTGGTGACTCACCGCTTCACACTCGCTGATGTTCACAAAGCATATCAACTCATGGATGAAGGAAAATGCGGAAAAGTAGCCGTTGTATTTGACGAAGAAATCAAATAAGAGTATGGATTTACCCAGAAATTTTAAAACCGATCGGGAGTTTCTGTCCCGACACCGCGATATTTTGCAACTACAATCGGGAGAGGCAAAAATCCTCATTTGTCCATCCCTGCAGGGGCGGGTTTTTACTAGCACAGCGGAGGGAGATGATGGATTCAGTTTCGGCTGGATAAATTATGATTTAATCGCTTTGGGAAAACTGTTGAAGCATTGCAATAACTGGGGTGGAGAAGACCGCTTTTGGATAGGCCCCGAGGGTGGGCAGTTTTCCATCTTCTTTCCGCCGGGAGCCAAATACGACTTGATTGATTGGCAGACCCCGGCGCCAATTGATTCAGAATCGTGGAGTCTTGTGTCGAACGATGGCAGGCGGGCTGTTCTCAATAAGTCAATGGAATTACTCAATACTTCCGGAAATCTGTTGAAAGCCATGGCAGTTCGCGAGATCACCGTGTATAGCGAAACGGAGGTGAGGTCATCACTTGGCCTTGAGGTAACAGAGAAGGTTAAAATCGTCGGGTTTCAATCGGTCAACAGCCTGTCGAATATGAGCGAATTTTCCTGGACCAGGGAAACGGGCATGCTTTCCATATGGATTTTAGGTCAATTTATTTCCACGGAAAAAACTACGGTCATCCTGCCTTATAATAAAGAAGCAGCCGGTTCGCTGATCAATGATACCTATTTTGGTAAGATTGATAATGACAGACTGAAGGTACTTGACGAGGTATTTCTTTTTAAAGGTGATGGGA
>JBGSYX010000028.1:0-5742 GCA_041750735.1 Cyclobacteriaceae bacterium | reverse complement strand
GTTTAGCAAAAGATGGATATACGGTTAATTATTTTGAACACACCCGCAAATTTAAATCAAGGGAATTGTGGTATTATAAGCCTTCGGCATTGAGTCATTGGCTCAATTCGCTGCCAAAACCCATCGCTCTCATGGCATGCGATGACAACCAGGCGATGCATATCACAGAAGCCTGCCGCCTGAATAAAATCCGGATTCCTGAGGAAGTGGCCGTACTGGGGGTAGATAATGATGAGATGCTCTGCAACCTTTCCGACCCGCCGATGTCGAGCATCTGCCTGGATACCGTGAAGGCCGGTTATGAAGCGGCTAAGCTGCTGCAAACTATGATCCGCACAAAGAATCAGGAGTTCTATGATATTGTTGTAGAGCCTACCCAGATCATCACAAGGCATTCCACTGACATCTATGCCACCAAGGACATGGAAGTTGGAAAAGCACTCAGATACATTCACCAGAACATAGAGCAAAACCTGAACGTGGAAGATGTGCTCGATCAGGTACCATTATCGCGCAGATCACTCGAAAAGCGATTCCTGAGCGTGACCGGCTATCCTGTGTATGAGTATATATTTAACCTTAGAATTGAACGGTTCACTCAGAAGCTACTAGAAACAGATAAATCCATTTTCGAAATTGCGCTGGATATGGGACTGAATGATAGCAAGAATATCGCACGGCAATTCCGCCAGATCAAGGGCTGCACCCCCTCTGAATACCGGGAAAAATACCTTATCAGGAAAAGAGGTAGTTGAATGAAGAACAATAGAACAACCGAACAATCGAATGAAGAACAATCGAATGAAGAACCATTGAACTATTGAACCAATGAACAACTGAACCATTGAACCACAGAACTACATAAAAATGAAACTAACAAAATGTTTTAAACTACTAATCCGCTGTATCATGAACAATTATCCAATGCTTTCCTGCCATTTCCAGGTGGAATGGGGAGGTAATAGAACCGGCTTCACGGAAGTGACCGGATTAACGATCGAACGCCAGGTGGTGGAATACCGGGAAGGCCAGTCGCCGGAGTACAAAACCATAAAAATGCCGGGTCTGGAAAAAAGCCATACTATCATCCTGAAAAGAGGGATCATTCCTGGGGATAAGGATTTCTTTCAATGGATGAGTACCATTGCTCTGAACCAGGTAGAGCGTCGGGACGTGGTAATTTCATTGCTTAACGAAAAACATGAACCAGTAATGACCTGGAAAGTTAAAAATGCCTGGCCAGTAAAATATGAGGGCCCGACACTGAAAGCCGATGGCAGCGAAGTCGCTATTGAGACACTGGAACTGGCGCATGAAGGAATTACTCTTTTAAACTAAGGGACGATTGGGAGAACGGTAAATCGGTGGATCGGTGGATCGGTAAATCAGTGGATCAGTGGATCGGTGAAATGGTGAAATGTTGAACCGCTGAACTATTGAACCGGTGAATAATTAACAATTAACCATTGCTACCTGCCATTTACAAGTGGAATCGTAGGGTAACCGGAATGACCCGACCAGCTATCTAAAACCAGGACGATCTTCAACTGGTGTTGGAGAAAGCTTCCATGAGTATACCAAGCTCCGTGGATCGAACTCAGAATTGAGGTGAAATACCTTGAATTCCGGAAGACGCTTTAGAAAGTTCGCCAGAAATCATAATTCCGCTCTTCCAATTCCGTCATGGTGGGATATGGGTAGTAGAGGAATTCGTCTTTGGATACTACGAAGAATCCGTTGGTGCACGTTCGGTACAAAAGGGTGCCATTGAATGTCCTTTGCACAGTTTTCCTGGTTTTCCCCGCCTCATTTTTGACAATAATGAGGCAATCACGCAGGTGCCCGATGTCAGCATAGGGCAGATTATTGGCGGAACCGCGTACCGGGTCAAGTGCCAGGTTATCCAGGATCAACTCCACGAACATAAGCTTGGGTATATGAACCTGCTCGCTTTCTGAGGTGAGTTCCCTGGCAAAATTCGAGGGAGCAAGATTGCTTGCAATAATTGGGCTTACAGGACATAGCTCCTGATAAAGGTGTAGCTGATTGTGTTTTTCCAGCTTGGTGTCGTAGGCTCCCTGGCTAAGTTCCAGAACTCTGCCATCTTCTGTCACCAGGTATAGATTCTTCAAGGCCCGAAGCGGCATATTTTCAAGTGCACGATAAACCGTGATATACACAGAGCTCTTGGGAGAGCCATCCGGTTTACGAACGCACCTGTTGGCAATATATTCGGTGGGCAGTAAGTTACGGGCCAGATCTTGATCAACTTCGAAGAAGATGGCCTGACCACGGGTCTTTTTTCGGGTACCCGTTGCCATGTATTCGGCAAATTCCTTGGGAGGCAACATGGATGCGATAAGTGCCTCCGGCAAAACACTCAGATAAACATGTGTATTCATTTTAGTAGGTGTTTAAATTGGTGTAAAAAAGCTATAAAGAGCTGACAGACAACTTGTAAATGATATAAAAGATACTAAAAAAAAGCCACTCCGCCAAGGAAAACCGACAAAATCGCCTTAACATCAAGTTATAAAAATCTGATGGTAAGTGTATGTACAGGTATCAGGCACCAACGCAAAAATGAGACTTAAGCGAATTGGCCATTATCACGCTGGAATTGGACCCATGAAGGAATTGCTCTTCTGAACTAATGAACTTTTTAGGCAGCCTGAGTGATCTGGTGGATCGGTAGATCAGTGGATCAGTGGATCGGTAGATCGGTGGATCGGTGGATCAGTAAATCGGTGAACTGTTGAACCACTGCACTATTGAACGAATGAACCACTGAACTGTTGAATCACAAACAATAATCCTATGCCTTCTGCCATTTTTAGATGGAATAGGGTGGCAACGGGAGCGACCAGATTAACCATCGAACACCAGGACGATTTGCATTAGGTGGTGGAGAAGGCAGCCTTAGGTGACCTGGTAACTTGGAACGAGCCCAGGATTGTGATGAAAAAGCTTGAATTACTGGAGACGCTTTAGAAAGTTCGCCAGAAATCATAATTCCGCTCTTCCAATTCCGTCATGGTGGGATATGGGTAGTAGAGGAATTCGTCTTTGGATACTACGAAGAATCCGTTGGTGCACGTTGGGTACAAAAGGGAGCCATTGAATGTCCGTTGCACAGTTTTCCTGGTTTTCCCCTCCTCATTTTTGACAATAATGAGGCAATCACGCAGGTGCCCGATGTCAGCATAGGACAGATTATTGGCGGAATTCGACGGCTGTAAACTATTAGCAACGAGCTTGAAGCTAACAGCTAGTGACTCACAGCTAGTGACTCACAGTAGCAGTGTAACCATTATCCATTAAAACCATTGAACTATTGGCTTAATGGTACTTAATTTGCTAAAAATCTTCAACAATCTCATGAGGCTCACAACACTGGCGCGCAAAGTCGGCCGTACTCCATCTCAAATCATCAACTTCCTGGAAAATAACCAGATCGAAATTGCCAATGGCGCAAATACCAAACTAGATGAATCAACCATAGCGATGGTGTTGAAAGAATATGAGATTGAACTGGAAAAACCCGTAGAACCACCGGTCAGGTTTGCCGAAGAGCCGGAGCGCATAATGGAGGAGGTGCCTGTTGTGGTTGAAGAAATCGCCATAGAACCCCTTGCTGAAATCGAGGAACCAAAAACACCTCCTGCAAATAAAACTGTAAAAATGCGTGCCGGTACCATCGATGATCTGGAAGCCGGAGATCCTTCCGAAATAGAACATATAAAGGCCAAAAAGGTGAAGTTGGAGGGCTTTAAAGTAGTCGGTAAAATTGAATTGCCTCCAAAGCCAGTTAAAGCTCCTGTAACAGAAGAAGCGACATCGACTTTGGAAGATATAAAAACGGAAGTTCCGGAGCGATCAGTGAAGAAGCAGAGGTCAGAATACCGCAAACCGGATCATCGACAGAACCACGAGCGAAAATCCCTGTCGTACGAAGAACGGCTAAAGAAAGAGGAACAAGCACGAAAGAGGGAAATTCAAAAGAAAGTTGAAGAGGATAAGGCAAGAAAACAGCGCTATTATGAAAAACACATCGCTCCAAAAGCGCCAAATAAAACCCCGACAAAGAAAACTCTAAACACCGATTCCACGCAAACGGTCAGTACGCCGAAAGTTACGTATAAAAATCCTTTACAACGTTTCTGGGCGTGGATTAATGGCCGATACGACAGGTATTAACACAGATCATAAGTTTTTGGTTCTATTCAACACGGCCTTCAACGAGTGGCAATTGTAGTCTATACGATCAGAACTGCTCATCTCCAAAGCTAGCCTTAGGATTCCTCTTTGATTTTATGTTTGAATTAAAACTGAACGTAACTCCTACTTCGGCTATCGGACCATACCTGTTGTAATCGACGTCCTGATAGAATATCTGAACACCTTCCTGATTATATGCCCTGGTGTAGAGGGCCTCAATGTTTGAAGAAAGAAGGTCAAAACCACGCAAGGCAAACGACCATCTCTCGATACTTTTAGGAGTAAATGTCAGTGCGGCATTGAGTAAATAATACTGCTCATTGGCCCCCTGGGAGGTAGCTGTGGCAGATTTGTAATTGATATCTGACGATAATTTGAGCGATTTTATCATCTGCCAATTGAGGGTGCCTTTCATGCTCCAATTGGTACTACGATTATTTTCTTCGAACCCAAAAACCTCACCAGTAACGTGGAAATTGTAAAGAGATCCTCCGATAAACATGCTGAGCTTTTTTCCGATTGCCAGGTTTGAATTTAACTCAACACCTATGGCGGTCGAATTTCCCGAATTGGTGTTGCTTCTTATAAGCACGTTTTCCTCTTGATACACAGTATTTACCCTGAATATGGCATTTTCTGTTCCTCGGTAGAAACCTGTAAATGTAAAATTCTGACCTCCGATGTCTTTGCCATAAGTAAGCTCCGCCGTATTTATATATTCCGGCTTCAAAGCCGGGTCCCCCACAAGATAAACTTCATAATGTCGGCGGTATAAAAATGGCGACATGTCTTTGGTAGGCGGCCGGTTAATGCGACGGCTCGCAGCAAATATAAGGTTATCCTTTCCCGAAAACCGGTAATTGAGATGGACTGAAGGAAATACATCGAGTTGCTTCACTGTATAGGTCGATTCCATTTCCCGGTCAAAAATGCTGAAATACTCGGGGTTAGCGATTTCTAGCAATTGGTCAGTATACTCCAGCCGTACTCCCGCAGAAAAATCGAACTTTTCTGATTTTCCGGAATAATCGGCATATCCGGCATATATGCCCCGCTTCAGTTCGACTGAATTTTCCAGGGATTCGTAATCGCCCCATTCACCATTTATAACATTTAGGGTGTCATAGGTGAAGTCACCTATCTGTGTGAGTAACTGTGGCTGAAAGCCAAATGCCAGCCGATGCCCGTTGGAAAGTAGTGCTGAGTAATCAATAGCGATCCGCAACCCATTCAGTGGTCCATCGTCGGCCTGCTTATAGTGCTCTTCCAACGATCCCACGGTTTCTGAGGGAGGGTCATAGGCATAATTTTTATTATCAAGATTTCTACCGAGCGATGAATGTTCATACAACACCAAAATACCCAGTTCAGAATTATCGGTAAGTGATAAATTCAGATCAATGCTGCCAGATTGAAATTGACCAAATCTGATATCAGTATTTGGGTTGTAAATCCAGTTTTCGTTGACCGGTACGCCGGGAACAGGGCTTTTATTCTCATCACCAAAAAAATTGTTGAACTCTA
>JBGSYX010000027.1:0-4998 GCA_041750735.1 Cyclobacteriaceae bacterium | reverse complement strand
CCGCTATTCCTTTTCTCATCCCTTTCAACTATCTTCCTTGCCGGAAAAACAACGGATAAAACACTATAGGTTATACGTAATCACGTATATCTGTCACCATCATACCGGCTGATTTAGCCGCCTGAATTCCTGGATCGCCATCCTCAAACACCTGGCAAAATTGCGGTTCCACATTCATAGCCTCAGCACATTTGAGGAAAGTCTCGGGGTCTGGTTTTCCTTTTTTTACATCATTCTTTGATACAAGTATATCGAAATACTTATCTAAACCCAGCGCTTTTACAGCCTCCCAGGAATGATCTCCAGGGCTACCCGTACCAATAGACATAGGCAATTTTCCATAGTTTTCAACCGCAAGCTGATAAACAGGCATCACTGGCTTTAACTTATCAATTTTAGTCAGGTAGGCGTCCTCTTTTATTTTGCTGTGAATTGCCGGATCAAAATCCGTTCCATGACGTTTATTGATGATTTCGAATATCCGGTCGGATGGCACTCCTGCCAATGAATAAAATTCCTCTTCTGTAAAATTAAGGCCCTTGGTGGCACAAACTTCTTTCCACGCTTCATAGTGCAATGGCATAGAATCGACTAATGTGCCGTCAAGATCAAAAATCAGTGCTTTGGCATTTGGATGAACAGACAATTTTTTCATGTTTTACCTTTCAGTTTTTCATATATGGTGTTTTACCATATTTAAACTTTTAAATTGATTAAATGCGGATGTTTAGTAGGATATGACATACGTCCCAAATTTGAATTGGCCCAATCCGTTGATGTGGAGATTACGTAATTTTTTTAACCGAATCCCTAATAACCAACCTGGAATCAAGATGGATTTCCTGTGAATCTGAATTATCCATGCCTTCAATTTTCTCAAGCAGTATTTCCGCTCCCCGCCTGCTCATTTCCTCGACAGGCCGCTGAACGGTTGTTAATGCAGGAGTGAGAAATTGGGTAAAATCCATATTATCGAACCCGACGATCGAAATATCATCAGGAACTACCAGACCTGATTCTCGAATTGCTTTGATGGCTCCGAATGCCATGTCATCATTTGAACAGAATACCGCCGTGGGCCGCCTGGTCAACCGGAGAATGTTCTGCATGGCATTATACCCACTTTCCAAATCATATGCACCAACAAAAGCCATTGACTCATCAAACTTTAGCCCGGCATCCTGATGTGCTTTGAGAAATCCCTGCTTACGTTTAAAAGCTGTACGGAAATCACGTTTACCTTCAATAATGGCAATTACCTTATGTCCCTGATCAATAATATATTTAGTTGCAAGGTATGAACCTCCTAAATCCTCAGACAACACGGTGGTCACTTTAAAGTCCGTTATTTCTCTGTTCATCACAACAATCGGTATCCCTTCGTTGAGTACCTGACCTATGAATGTATCGTCATTCGGGCTTTGGCTCATCAGCAGAATGCCATCAAAGTTGCGCGATTTTATATGATGAAAGTCAACGAGGTCAGCGACTGATTCTACTGTTATTGTATATTTTCCTTTTACTATATCATTGACCCCGCGAATAGTTTGGAGAAAGAAATTAGCGGTAGTTCCGCGGCTTAGTGTGGAAATGAATAAACCAATGTTGTACGACCGCGAAAGAACCAGTCGTCGGGCAGAGACGTTTGGGCTGTATTTATATTTTTCAGCAACCTCCTTCACCCGGTCCTTCGTCTCCTGGCTAATCAGCGGGCTATTGTTCAACGATCGGGAAACAGTTGTGTGCGATACGTTGAGAATTTTGGCAATGTCCTTTATTGTAATACTCACGATATAAAAAAAAAGTGGATCGCTCTTTATAGAACGATCCACAAATGTATTATTATTTAAAACTAAACAACATATGTAGATGAAGAGGTTTCGCCGCCACGGCCAGTCCAGTTAGTGTGGAAAAACTCCCCACGCGGCTTGTCAACCCGTTCGTACATGTGCGCACCAAAATAATCGCGCTGTGCTTGGAGTAGATTTGCCGGTAAACGCGACGATCTATAACCATCGAAGTAAGTCAATGCCGCAGCTAAGGCAGGTACGGGAATTCCGTTTTCAAGCGCAGAGGCAACTACACGACGCCATGCGCCTTCCGATGAAATGAGTTTCTTACTGAAGAAAGGATCGAGCATCAGGTTTTTCAGGTCCTTGTTATTGTCAAATGCCTCTTTGATTTTCTCTAGAAATGCCGACCTGATGATACAACCACCACGCCACATCAGCGCGATTCCGCCATAATTCAGATCCCACTTATATTCCTCGGCAGCAGCTCTCATGAGTGAATAACCCTGAGCATAGGACATGATTTTTGATGCGTATAAAGCATCACGAAGATCGTTGATAAACGCTTTCTTGTCACCTTTGAAATTCGGTTTTGGGCCGGTAAGAATTTTGGAAGCTTCAACACGCTCGTCTTTCACTGCTGACAGACAACGGGCAAAAACGGCCTCTCCTATCAAGGTAAGCGAAATGCCAAAATCCAGTGCTGAAACCGCCGTCCATTTGCCTGTACCTTTCTGCCCTGCTGTATCGAGGATCTTCTCAACCATTGGCGATCCGTCTTCATCTTTGAATCCGAGTATATCCCTTGTTATTTCGATCAGATAACTATCCAACTCCCCTGAGTTCCATTCTTTGAAAACTCCGTGCATTTCATCATAACTCAAACCGACATATTCATGGAGAATCTGGTACGCTTCGCAAATGAGCTGCATATCGCCGTACTCAATGCCGTTGTGTACCATTTTCACAAAATGTCCGGCACCGTTCTCCCCAACCCAATCGCAACACGGACTACCATCGGAAACCTTTGCTGCGATCGATTGAAAAATTCCTTTCACATGAGGCCAGGCTGCTTTAGAACCCCCAGGCATGATAGAAGGGCCTAACAATGCGCCCTCTTCACCACCTGAAACGCCCGTACCGATGTAGAGAAGCCCTTTGCTTTCTACATAGGCTGTCCTTCTGTTGGTGTCGGGAAAATGGGTGTTTCCACCATCGATGATGATATCACCCGGTTCCAAATGAGGAATTAATTGTTCAATGAAATCATCCACGGCTTTCCCGGCTTTTACCAATAACATCACTTTCCTTGGGCGTTTCAGCGATTTTACCAGTTCCTCTATCGAGTGGGCCCCAATAAATTTTTTACCCTTTCCACGTCCGTTGACAAACTTATCAACCTTCTCGATGGTTCGGTTGAACACGGCCACCGTGTAGCCCTTGCTTTCCATATTGAGCACCAGGTTTTCGCCCATCACGGCCAACCCAATCAATCCTATATCTGCTAATTCTTTCATAACCTTATAATTATAATGTGTTTAAAAAACGTTGTGTTCTTTTTTTAGTTGAAAATTATTAATTCAATTCCAGACATTGTGTTATTTGAATCGCTCTTTATGTGCCCAAAGTCCCAATGCTGGATTGGATATATAGAATATTTCCTCCCCGTCTGGCATGGTATTAAAGCCATCTTTTAACTTTTCAGGATTATATCTAAACCGCATTTGACTTAAATCAGCATACTTGTAGTTGACACTCTCAATTTCCTGTTGCGTTAGTTCTCCCGGGCAATATGTAATGGAAAACCTATTTTCAGATGATCCATGAATCAGGTGTGCTGTAGCGCTGAGGTTATTTGTAAGGTCTTCATTCTTACTGGTCAGATCCAGGATTTCGGGAGTGGTCAGATATCCATATTTGCGAATCAGCCGATCAATTTCCTTATCCTCTCCAAACTCTTTTAGTCCGGGTGCCAGAACAATCAATTCTCCATCATCCGCAAGCGCCATCCGAGTACGGTAAATACTCTTATTTCCCAGCCATGTGCTTTTAAACTCCGATGGATCAAGGTAAACCACTACCTTCTTCAATGGGTTTTCGAGCATTTCAAAATTCACCTTTAATGAAAGCGTTGCTGCCTTTTCGAAACACTCCATGTCGTCGCCGATGTATAATCCACGAACCACTAGCTTACCTTCTTTGTCCTTACCAACGACAGTCTGAACATAAACAATCGGCATATCCTTTGCAAAATGATCTGATGCATAATTCAGCACCTGCCTCACCGGGTTCACTGCCCTACCCATGATGCGTTCCATGCCATAAGCCGCACCGATAAAATGGCTCTTGTTTATGCCTTCCGCCCCGCCTGTGCCAACAAATATGTTTTTATTGTAATTGGCCATACCGATAACTTCGTGAGGTACCACCTGGCCAATGGATAAAATCAGATCGTGACCACCATTTGCCAGAAGCTTGTTTACCTGCCCAGGCCACGAATAATCCACCCTGCCTTCGGATACTTCCTTCACAAAGCTACCCGGCACCTGACCAATCGTGACTATGTCATTTCTCCAGTCATGAACTCTGAATAAACTCTTAGGTACCCCTTGGAACATCCTCTCAATTTGAGCATCCGTCATGGCGGTATGCGTACCTAATGCCGGAAGAACGTCAGTGAGACGATCCTTATAATAGTCATGAATCAATGTGGTGAGTTGACCGGCAAACGAGTGATATCGCGTGTAATCCGGCGGTATAGCCAGTACTTTCTTTTTAGGCCCAAGCTTGTCGAGCGCAACATTTAAACCCGAACGAAGATCATCGTTGGACAATACGTCGGTTTCTGAACCTCTTTGGTAGTAGAGCATATTTTCTAATTTAGCTGTTAGCTGTTGGCCCCTGGCTTTTAGCCTCCGGCCAGGTTATATTTCTCCTTTATTCTTACTAGCTGCGGACTTCAAGTTATAGTGAATCTCGATTTATAATTCATAACTTATCACTTATAACTCATAACCCATCTCGGATAACTCACCTTTTCACCCTGGCGTTTCCTTCCCAGATGCTCCAAACCATTTCCTCGTCAGCAGGCTGGGCGTAATCGGTAAGGAAAGTGGTGGCCATAGCACCGGTAGCCCAACCAAATTGTACCCATTTTTCAGGTTCCCAGTTGCGTAATATACCGTAGAGCATACCTCCTACAAATCCA
>JBGSYX010000026.1:0-2938 GCA_041750735.1 Cyclobacteriaceae bacterium | reverse complement strand
CAACAGTTCAACAGTTCAACAGTTCAAAAGATTACCTACTCATGGGTTTGATACTTCATTTTACTATTGAACCACACAACCATTGAACTATTCAACTAATCAAGCTGCCATTTCAGGTAGCGCTTGAAAAACCAGAGAAGCACAAATACCAGGACAATGGATTTGAGGAAGTGATTGAGTACGACATATAGCTCTGTTTCTGCCTTGACAACCTGGAGGAAAATAAGAGGGAGAAAGACATAAATTAATGGTTCTTTTTTGCCGTAACGCACCAATAGATTAAAGATGCCTGCCAGGAACAGGCCCCAAAAGAACATAAATACCCATGAGCCGAATGCACCAAAATTCGCATAGGCTTCCCCGATGACACTGGTGCCCATAGACGTATTTTCACCCAACGGTAAACCAGTAAACCGCTCAAAGTTTTCGCGCCCGCCCGCGATTTTCTTTTCCGGGGACAGGAAGCGAGGCACAAAGGAAGCGCTAAATGCCTCCGCGATGGTTTCCCCGTTTGCATAGGGCTCATTTTGCGGTACATTATCGATAATGGCGCTGATAATCCAGCCTTGGTTCAGTCGGACATTCATCTCTGCCATGTATTCATCATCCGCGAACATGTTTTCGAGATTATCAATCCGGTCATTAACAAGGGTGAAGAACACATCGGCCGGAGACTCATCTGCCATAAGTCCTTCAAAGAGACGAGCCCGAAATTCTTGTTTTACAGATTGAATAACAAAAGCCAATAAAAAACCAGTCGCTATAACAACCATTCTCTGGTATAAGCCCATTTTTGTCTGTAACACTACAAAACTGAAGAGCAGCGCCAGCCAAAGCAGTAAATCATGAAACATACCGGCCTGAATGGAACTGATTAATGTAAATACCATAATACCCATTGTGGCAAACCATTTACGGGCTCCGGCAGGCTGGAAGAGCCATAGGGCTCCTCCAATAAATTTTAGGCTTCCTGTCAGGTAAAATACAAAACCTATGACTGCGGGGACAACAGATGCTATAAATGGGGAAATTAATCCAATAACCACAAGAATTAGTGGTGCACTTGGATTAAGTTCAACAAACTTTTGCATTTGGTTGCTGGCCAGGCCAATATTTAACTCATTTTTTACCAACAACGCACCTACCGTAAAGCAAAGGAATCCAGGAACAACAACCCCCATGTATTCTATGCGGTCCACATACATATAATATTTATTGTGCTGGAATTCATAATTAAAGGACATATGTGCGCCGAGAAGCCATTGTATGCTAGAAATAAACAACATGAGTTCCAGAACCGGAATGGTATTATTTAACCTGTGGACATATATCAAAAAAACAAATGCACACGACGCGATTCCAATCGTTGTCCAGAAATCGAACTCCATCCCGACAAATAACCCGGTGAGTAAACTCAATAAAATGAATACAAGCATGGGGTTATCTTGTTTCATGCCTTGAGTCTTCATTAAATGCATTTTCCAGTGCCTTACACTTGTTTTCGAATGACCAGGGAATGATTGTTTCAGTAATAGTAGATCCCTTAATCTTTTTACAGTAACTTGTCAAAGCTCTGATTTTTTCAATGCAATCGTCAACGTTGTTAGAAACGAAGATCTCACCATTAATTTTTGAATTAACCAGGTCAATACTACACCCAACTTTGTTGCTTACTAGTACTGGCCTTCTACAAGCCATAGCTTCATTAACAGCCAAACCCCAAGTCTCGCTTTTAGAGGGAAGACAAAAATAATCTCCCAGACGATACACAACAGGCATCAAAGATTGATTTTGATAGGGCAGGAACTTAACATTGTTTAATTCACTAACCTTTAGTTTTAGAACAGACTCCTGCGGACCATTTCCAATGAAAAGAAATTGATTAGTTTGGTTATTCAATTTTGAGATTTGCTCAATGCAATCTAAAAAGAATAAAAGGTTTTTTCTTGGTTCAAATTTGCCTGTAAATAAAATGACGATATCGCATCTTTTATAGCCCAATTCCTCTCTCCATTGTTGGGCTTTTGTTTCGTATTGTTTTTCCTCATTATCAAAAAAGCGTTCATTATCCACGGCGTGTGGAAAAAACACCAACTGATCTTCCCGAAGACCATGAGCCTGGTAGTAGTTTTTATTATTAGTTCCAACATAAAATGCTTTGTCAACATGGCGATAAACCCAGGTGAGCCAAAGTCTGCGAAGCATCTTTCTGATTCCCGGTTGTTCATCTAAAAGCGTTGAATCGCCAAAAAACCAGACAGGTATTTTCCCTTTGAAATATCGCATGGCCATAAAATGACTCTTAAGGTTCCAACCGTAGACCAATATAGCATCAGGATTAAAAGCTTCTATTCGCTTATTTAATTGGGGACAATCAATCCCAGACCAGCTTTTTGACGATGGTTTTTTGGAAATGTTCACTACGGCCTCCCAATCATATCCCTCCAAAAGCGGAATATCCCATTTTACTTTCTTGCCAAAGTCAGGATCGTCGAAGCCGTCTATCGCCTGAGGCCAGGTGTAGAACACTCGTAGTCGCACTTTCCCCCGCTCCGTCAGCAATTTGAAAAACGGTGCATTGTACTGGATGGGGTGCGTGGTGACGATAGCCAGTTTTTTCATATCAATAATTCGGAGATGCTCCTAATACGCCATTTCTACCCTGAGGATCTTCTTTCGTCATTTCGACCCTGACGTCAGGAAGGGGAGAAATCTAAGGTTGACATATTAACCTAAGCTCCCTCACATGCGTTCGGGAAGACAAGTATTTAGCATCAATCTTTAACTTCATCATTCAGGAATTTCCATTCAGGATTTAATGAATTTATCAGCGCCTCTTTTTTCTCCCTGCGCCACTTTTTTATCTCCTTTTCCCTACTTATGGCATGATTCGGATAGGAGAATCGCTCATAGAATATCAGGTTAAAACAGAAATACC
>JBGSYX010000025.1:0-3570 GCA_041750735.1 Cyclobacteriaceae bacterium | reverse complement strand
TTGGCAATATTTCGTCGATTTATATCAATTTATGGACGGATTGAAAATGGCGGCTGAGAATTCTTACCTCTTCTTTGCTGAACCAAAAAGATGTATAAGCTTTTTCTCCCGGAAACTGAATATGCCTTTTACTTTTTGGTGGATGAATAATTTTCCCATGATTTCACCTAAAAAACCAAAAGGCAGGGCGTAATGAAGGATATCGGTCATAAGGACGCCATTGGTTGTCGCTTCGAACCTGTGGAGGTGATGCCAGAATTTGTACGGACCAAAGCGTTGCTCGTCGATAAAATATTGCCTGTCCACTGAATGCGTAATTTCTGTTACCCAATTCATGGGGATATTCAACATCGGTTTTATCCGGTAGGTGATGATTTGGCCGGCATACATTCGTTCATCAGCCCCGGAAATAATTTCAAAACTCATATCGTCGGGCGTGATTTCATTCAGATTTTTGGGCGACGAGAAAAATGTCCAGGCTTCATCGAGGCTTATCGGGAGTAAGAGCGAGTATTGGAGTCTATGGAGTTTCAATGCTTTTTTTAAGCTCAAACTAATTGTAGCGGTTTATGTTAGATAATGCATTTTAGAAAAAATCGGAAATTCTGTCACACAGGTATGAATCTGCATTTACTGCAAAATAAGTTCATGGATATTGACCATATTTAATGCACCATTTTTCAATCATCGTTTGCGACAATGCCTGTAAAAATCCTCGTAGTCTTTTTTCTAACTTTTAGTGGATTTAAATCCATGTCGCAAGATTACCAGGTCGCTGATTCCATAAACCGCTATCATCAGATGACCAATGAAAGTGATTTGGTGGGTGCATCACGATTAGCATATTCTATTGGAGATTTTTATCTTCAGACGAACAAGCCGGATATAGCCGCAAAATATTTTTCATACGCCGCCAATGCTGCTCATACTGTTGAAAACACCATTCTTGAAGCCCGGTCCCTTTTCAAACAAGCCAATGCCGAAAAGGCCATGGCACGGTCAGGGCAATACAGCATGGAAGAAGAGCAGGAACACTATCAAAAGGCCATCAACACCTATCAGCGTGCCCACGCTGCATTCCAGGAAGCTAACATGGCGGGTTCCTACGAAGATGTAGTGGTGCTTATCGAAGGCGGCGATGCTGCGTACATTCTGGGTGACTATCAGAAAGCCGTGAAACCATTGCAAATCGCATTGCGTGAAGCGCAGAAAAATAGGTACGACGATCTTGGATTGAAGGCAAGTGATGTTCTGGCGCAGAGTTATGCAGGGCTGAACGACACCGGCAATGAGGAGCGGTACCGGTCGGTTTATGCTCATTATCAGGAATACTTCATATCCATCGATTCGCTCAACGAAACGACGGAAGAGGTTGAAAAACTCGAAACGTCCAACGCCCTGCAACAGGTTGAACTCGACAAAAGGCAACTTGAGCTGAAACAAATAAACCTGGAACTGGAAAATCAACTGGCTATTGCTGAAAAGAATGAGGCAATCATACGGCAGCATAAACTTGAACGAAAAATGTTGGTCGGCGGCATCGTGGTTATTGTCCTGGTTCTTGTCGTCGCCGTTGCGGGGAATGAATACAAGAAAAGGATCAACCGCAAACTCGCCGCCCAGAACCGGATGATCCTGGAGCAAAAAAAGCAACTTGAAGAACAGCAAAAAGATTTGAAAGCAGAGAAAGCAAGGACTGATTCGCTATTGTTGAATATACTTCCTGAACCTGTAGCTGAGGAGCTTAAAAAGTTCAAAAAAGTCACGCCGCGCTACTACCCGCAAGTCACTGTGATGTTCACGGATTTTACAGGATTTACGGACATTACCGCCAGGATGACGCCCGGAGAAATAGTGAAAGAACTCGATGCTTGCTTCGAAGCATTCGATCGGATCATCGAAAAGTATGAGACGGATGTAGGCCGGAAATGTATCGAAAAGATAAAAACCATGGGTGATGGATATATGTGTGCCGGGGGCGTACCCGTCGAAAATGATACAAATCCCATTGACATAGTAGAGGTGGCACTGGAAATTATCCGATTTATGGAGCATAGAAAGCACGAAATGCTCCGCAGCGAACAGCCCTGGTTTGGGATTAGAATAGGGATCAGTACCGGACCAGTAGTAGCCGGTGTAGTCGGCAGCAGAAAATTTGCCTATGACATCTGGGGAAATACAGTGAACATTGCCAGCCGCATGGAATCGGCTTGTGAGTCCGGTAAGATCAATATTTCAGCATCCACATTCCAACACCTTAATGGACGATTTTTGGTGTCTCCACGTGGCAAAATCGCAGTAAAGAATAAAGGCGAATTTGAAATGTACTATGTGGAAGGAAGTGTTATGGAAAAATCATGATTATATAAAAACCCAATGGTGCCCGAGATCATGAGTTGCTGTTAAGATTTAATTTCCGCAGCAGACTTTCCCTGTACGTCTGCCCGATAGGCAACATCTGGTCGCCGATCTTCACCTGGTTGCCTTCGATGTATTTAAATGCCATGACGGAGATGAGGTAGGACTTGTGTATCCGCGCAAATAACTCCGGCGGTAATATGCTTTCCATATTTTTAAGTGTTTCACTCTCGATAAAGGTTTTCTCGCGTGTATGGATTTTTACAAAATCACCAATGGACTGAATGTACAGGATATCGCTGATGGAAATCCTGTGCAATCGCTTGTCGGATTTCACCATAATGAATGTTGAAGTCAACCGCTCGTTGGACGGCTCGAGCTTATTAAAGGCTTTATTCACTGCCTTCGTAAATCGCTCAAATGAGATAGGTTTTACCAGATAATCGAGAACATTTAGCTCAAAACCTTCCACAGCATATTCAGGATAGGCGGTGGTAAATACTATTTCGGGCAACTTTTCCATTGACTTTACCATGTTGAGCCCGGAGAGTTTCGGCATATTGATGTCCAGAAACACAATATCCACAGACTGCGCCTTCAATAACGCCATTGCTGCGAATGCATCCAGACACCGGCCTGCAAGTTCCAGGCCCGGCGTGTCGCGAATGTACATTTCCAACACGTCGAGCGAAAGTGGTTCATCATCTACAATGAGGCATTTCAGGCTCATAATTGTATGGTGAGTTTTACTGTAAATGTACTCTCTGACTTGTCGATAATCAATGAATGACCCCCCGGATAGATAAGTGCGAGCCTTTTTTCCAGATTGGCCAGACCAGCACCACCAGAGTGGTTTTTCTCCACGGGATCTATCGATCCACGATTGTTCTCCACTATCATTGAAAGTGACCGCCCGCGAACAACAATATTGATGACGATAAATGATGACTCCGTTTCTCCTTTTATTCCATGCTTAAAGCCATTCTCGATCAACGGAATCAGCAGAAGTGGCGCTATTTGCTGATCGGTTATTTCTCCTGAGACTTCAAACTTCAGTTCGTCCTTCCCGCTCATCCGCAGTTGTTGCAGTGCTATATAGTTTTCCAGGAACTCAATTTCCTTAGACAAGGCCACCTTTTCGTGGTTGGATTCATAGATGATGTATCTCATCGAATCAGATAGACGGATCAACGCTTCCGGCGCATGGGCCGA
>JBGSYX010000024.1:0-2052 GCA_041750735.1 Cyclobacteriaceae bacterium | reverse complement strand
ACCTCGCCCAAGCTGCTTCCTGCGGTATCCGTCTGCCCCCGGCGGAAACTCAACCAGCCGTAATAGGTCAGGAGTCTATAATAAAATTTCCTTACTTGTTCCTCTTCCTTATTAAGTGTCCGCACTTCATCGAGGGCAGACCGAAACAACGCTTCCCCTTCATAGATTTTTCCCTTGATTTCGAAAAACCAGAAAAAGGGAGGAGTTAGCATGTTTAGCTTTTCAAAGTCTTTTCCACTTAGCGCCAAACTCCAGCAGGTAGTCAGGTTAAGCCAATCATGCGAAATATCATCAAGTGCTTTTTGAACACGCTCCGATTTCATATCTTGCTCCCATTTCTGGGCACAGTTTACGTAATAGGTTTGGAATTTTTGGTTTATTTCGGATTCAGTAATACCGGCAGAGGATTGTTTCCTGCGGGTATATTGTCTCAACAATGGATGCAAAGCATACATATCCTTAGCAAATTGACGAACCAGCGATTTTCTGCATAATTCATCCAGTAATTCTGGAGGAATGGCACAGATTTCTTTCGCAGCTTTCGCGTTAAATCGACCAGGAAAAACTCCCAAGGAAGCAAGAGCCTGCATTTCTTCCTGTTTCAAGAAGTTCCAGGAATGCTCGAACACCACCCAAAGGCTGCGGTGACGCAAGGGGACATCTCGCAATGTGGAAGAAAGTATATTGATATCCTGCAAAATCAGCTCTGCAATTTCAGCGCTGGTGTAATTTTTGAGCAAGCTGGCTGCCAACTCAATACCCAAAGGTAAACCGTCAAGGATCTCGCACAGGTGCAGTGCTTCTTGATATTCTTTTTTGGTCGAAATTTGAAATTGGGGTTCGATTCGCCGGGCGCGCTGTTCCAAAAGAAGGACAGCGGCGGGGAATTCACCCTCTTTTTCCTCTATCCATGGCAAGCCGGAAAGCTCAACAACCCATTCCACTTGAAGATGAAGCGCTTCCCGCGAAGTGACCAGCACACTTACCCCAGAGGCATGTTTCAACAATGTAGTGATAAAACTTGATTCAGGCAACAAATGTTCATAATTATCGAATATCAACAAAATATCGCGGTGTCTGAGAAAATTCAGAACATGCGTTTGTGCATCTCCCTTTGCAGGCAATTCAATTCCCAATGTGTTGGCAATGTTGCCTGGCAAAGCGTTCGAAGTTTCGACAGCTTCAAGTGGTATCCAATAAACGCCATCTTTGAAGGCAAAGAGCTGATCTTGCCCCACGTGCAATGCAAGGCGGGTTTTACCAACGCCGCCAGGACCGACGATCGTCACCATACGGCGATTTTTCGTTTGTAAATATTCAATGGTTTGCAGGATTTCTTTCTGACGTCCAACAAAGGTGGTGCCAAAGGAGGGTAGATTATTTAACGGTACACCTTGCTCACTGCTGGGAAATTGATTATCAAAAATTCTTTGATATAACTGCACGGTCTCCGGCTGGGGTTCCGCACCAAATTCTTCGCGCAGAATAAGACAGCATTTCTGATATTGTTTGAGAGCAGCGCTGCGCTGAGAGTCGTGCGACAGTAAACGCATCAACAGGACGTGCGACTCTTCTCTCCACTCATCCATGGATACCAATCGGCGCGCATACGTGATGGCTTTTTGATATTCATGACGTTTTAGATGGTAGTCTGCCAAATGCTCCAGCGCCGCTATCACCTTTTGATGAAAATATTCGCGCCTGGCAACAAGCCATCCTTGAAAATACTCCGAGTCTTTCAGGACAAAACCATCTAGCAATTCTCCTCGATACAACTCAACAGCCTGTTCAAGCCGATGAGCGCAGGCGGTGCAAGTCTTTAGATTACGGTGAGGGTGGCTTTCACAAGTAAATATCAAGCTTTCAAAGGCATGTACATCCAAAATTAAATGGGGATTGTTTAAATTTACCTGAATGGCATCAGATGAGATGAGAAGAAATGGTTTTTCTGGGTCGTTATCCCGAATGGATTTTCGCAAATTCGAGAGCCCTTGACGCATATTTTTGGCAGCTTTGACATCGTCACTGTCTCCCCAAAACAGCCCGGCAAGG
>JBGSYX010000023.1:0-1671 GCA_041750735.1 Cyclobacteriaceae bacterium | reverse complement strand
TTCTAAATGGAATGAAGAAAAAGGCGAATTATTATCTGGGGCAGATGGCGTTGCAGAATATACGAAAAAACTGGAAGCAGATAATATTCACTGTGACTAAATCAATTTCCACCAGGATGGCTATTCATAATTAGATGATTAACCTTCATAAATGAAGGAGGAAAAATATGCCAAAAGAAACAATTGCTCACGATCTAGAAAAAAAAGGAGTTTCCCGACGTGAATTTCTAAAAATAAGTGGATTAATGGCTGTGGCGATGGGATTTGATTTTGATTCTCCTTTGCTGAAAGATCTTTCCACTTATAAAACTGCTCGCGGCTATACGATTGAACAGAAAATTTTGCAAGCGATGGAAACTAAACCGCGCTTACCCGTAATTTGGATGGAATTCCAAGATTGCGCTGGTTGTAGTGAAGCATTGACTCGGTCTAATTCCCCTACATTAAGCAATTTAGTATTAAACACACTGACAATTGAATATCACGAAACATTATCTGCAGCCGCAGGGTTTCAAATTGAACAAGCGCGAGTAGATGCTATGCAGAAATATGCCGGCCAATATATTCTTGTTGTTGAAGGGTCCATTCCTTGTGACGATGATGGAATTTATTGTACGATCGGTGGACGAACTGCTTTGGATTTACTCAAAGAAACAGCTGCTGGAGCTGCAGCAATCATTGCTACAGGAAATTGCTCTGCATATGGTGGTTTACCTAAAGCAAAACCCAATCCAACTGGTGCAAAAAGTGTGATGGAACTAATCACGGATAAACCGATTGTAAATATATCTGGATGTCCCGCCATTCCTGAGGCGACCACAGGAACAATTGCTCATTTTGCGATTTTTGGAACTTTACCCGAATTGGATCACTTGTTACGACCAAAAGCATTTTACGGAAAAACAGTTCATGATCGATGTTTGCGCAGGCCCTTCTATGAAGCTGGTAAATTTGCTAACAGTTATGACGATGAAGGTGCTCGAGAGGGTTGGTGTTTGTACAAATTAGGTTGTAAGGGTCCAACCACTTATAATGCCTGCGCGGCAATCAAATGGGATGGAGGTTTATCCTTCCCAATACAATCTGGTCATCCATGTTTAGGATGTTCAGAGCCGAATTTTTGGGATGGTGGTGGTGGTTTTTATCAAGGCCAATCGGCTCCGTTAGATCGACCTGAAACGAAAGCAATTCTAGGTGCATTAGCCGTTGGAGCTGTTGCAGGTATAGGTTCTTCTATGATTAATCGGCCGAAGAAGAAACCTCAAGGAGGTGAAAAATGACCTGGCAATCGATTTTGGAATTTGCACGCGGACCATTTTTCTATGCTTCATTGTTGATCTTTATTGCTGGTATGGTTTTCCGTCTTATTTCTGTTGTTGGTTTGGGATGGTCAAAAGATCGGGTACCGGTTAAAGGAAGTAAAATCAGAGGCGTAATTCAAACTTATCTTAAGGCTTTTTTAATTTGGCCATTTATCCCCCGGGTGAAAAATACCTTTACAAAAAATCCCTTGGTGTACGTTGGGGGTGGTTTATTTCACCTATCACTATTTGCGGTGATTATTTTAGGGACCCCCCATATGCTTGTTTGGAAAAGTTTATTGGGGTTTGGATGGCCCACTCTCCCGCTTCCGGTTGTTGATTGGTTAGCTGTTGGTGGGATTATTGCAAT
>JBGSYX010000022.1:0-9947 GCA_041750735.1 Cyclobacteriaceae bacterium | reverse complement strand
TTACTTGGAGGATTCCGCCAGGCAATAGATGAAAGTACAGCGATTTTCATAAAAGGTAATTTTCACTTGAGATACACGGGAGCTTTCTACGTATGGTTTATATTTAAAACGCTGGGTATTGGTTACTTTTTTCCATTGACTTTAGCTAGTCTACCATATGAAATTCTTCATGGGCCTGTAATACAGTCAAATGGGAAATTAAATATGCAAGTGAACTTTCCGCACCCTGGTTGCGGTTGACGCCATAGCTTTCAAAGCCATCACAACATCCCTTTGTTTCAAAATCATATAAACTCATTCGCAGGTCATTTTCACCAAGAAACCATAAAAAGGAGGTGTAAAGTTTGCTGAGGTATTCCTTGTTTTTGGTGAGATGAAATGCCTGGTGATACATTAATACCATGGCCATGGCATCGATAGGCTGTTGGGCAAAAAGAGACCGCTCGCCTTCTTTTTTATACCACTTCTCATTACCGATTATCGATAAGTAATTGTCTTTTAGTGTATGGGATGACAGAAAATTCATTGACTCAATAGCTATTTTTGTGATTTTGTTATCGTTGAGTATTTCAGCCGAATGTAAAAGCGCGAGTGGTAAAATACCATTATCGTAGGCAAGCAGGGACTCAAACCAATGCCAATCCGCGGCTTCATTAGCATGATAATGCGAGATTAACACATTGGCCAGATTGCGTAGCCGCTCAGTCATTGAATCATCTGAGGGATTGCTTTTAAGGTAGTAACTAATTCCAATCATGGCATTGGCTATACTCCTGATGGACTGCAACTTTTCAAAATTGGGAGCAGCATTGAAAAATACTAATCTTCCGGTTTGGTAGTACGCATCGTTTGGAGCGTTCCCTAATAAATAGCCCAAAGCCCATATAGTGCGGCCAAAGGAATCTTCAGAGCCAACTTCATCCAGAAAATTTCTGCTAAAACTCAGGAAATTCCGGAAAGTCCCGTCCGCATTCTGCATATAGTGGATATAGCTTAAATAAATGGGCGATAACTCCAGCGCCCTATTATCTTTCATTTGCCTGTATGCCATCAATACCATCAACAGCGCCCTTGCGTTATCGTCGAGACAATACCCTTCCTTCAGATTGGGGATACCAAATTTTGCATGCTGTATAATTCCTGTATCATCAGTAAGCCTATTGATGTGCGTAAGTGAAAACGGGGGTAAAATCAACAAGTCTAATTCTGTATCTTTCTTTAGGATAACCTCTGTATTTTCATTGAGGACGCTTTCAGCAAGTGCCACATATTTTTCACCTGTTTTAGGCCAGGAAATTTTCCGGCCATATGCAAATGCCCTATTTCTAAGGTCATCAAGCTCCTCAGGATGATCTAATAATCCAGTTAACAAAGTGGAAAGACCATCGGAATCATAAAAGTTAAAAAGCTTTCCCCGTCCTTCAGCCAATAATTCCACTGCATGCCAGTAAGGTGTGGAAATAACAGCTGACCCAACACCAATAGCATAAGATAAGGTCCCGCTGGTTATTTGGGCTTCGTTCAGATAAGGTGTTATATAAATATCGGAGGCGCACAAATACTTGAACAAATCCTGCTCACCGATAAACTCATTAAGAAAAAATACATTTTTTTCAAGCTGAAGGGATTTAACTAAACGCATTAAAAAAACCCGGTATTCTTCTCCAGAATGCCGCAATACATTTGGATGGGTCTTGCCCAGGACAATGTATATTACCTCCGGATATTTTTCCACAACTTTAGGCAGGGCTTTAATTACCGTCTCTATTCCTTTGTTGCGTCCGATAAATCCGAACGTAAGGATCATTTTTTTACTTGTGAGCTTAAATTCCGCTTTGGATTTTTCATGGTCAAAATAGATATCTGGAACACCGTGCTCTATAAAAACAATTTTCTCTTTTGGAACCCCATAAATAGTCCTTAGGAATTCAATGGCTTTGCGACTCATCACCACTATTTTATTGGCCATTTTGCATATTTCTATCAGAACGGCCTTTTCGTTGTAGGAAGGTGCTTTGAGGATGGTGTGAAGAGTAACAATAAGTGGTACTTCCAGTCTATGCAGCAAGGGCAGGATATATACACCACTTTGTCCGCCAAATATGCCAAATTCATGTTCTAGTACACACAGGTCGGCACCGCTTAGATTAATGAATTTTGCAGCCAATAAATAATCTTCCTGGTGTTCCTGTCTTATAGTCAGCTTTACTTCTTCAGGATATTCATATACCAGGTTATTGTCATTTAATGCCACGACAAAACTGTCCTGTGTCAATTTTTTGGCAATGAGATCACTAAGTGTGGATTTGTAAAGGTTGTTTGTAAAGGTCCCTATACCGCATTCTCGTGGTGGGTAGGTACCTATGAATGCTAGTTTCATTTTCTTATGGTCTAAAGTGTGAAAAATATCCAGATGGCCGTTAAGGGTCAATCTTTATTGAACCTCGCTTTTACATGAAATCAAAACCGTTTGGCATATTCGCTATTCGAACTATTTGGCTTCCAGAGGTTAAGGATTATTTCCTTCATAGCCGCTCTTGATCACTGTTGATATCAATTTGTAGCGCGCGTTTGCCCTTATTACTTGCGATGTATGCGCCGGAATAATTATGGCTTGCCCAACCTGGAGTATATTTATATGACCATCGATAATTACTTCAGCTACCCCTTCAATCACCTGAATGAACGTATCGAAAGGTGAAATCTTTTCGGCAACGTCTTCGTCAGTGTCACTGGCTACAACCGAGACGTTACCGGTGGTTTTCCTTATAATTGTCCTGCTGACGATTGAATTGGGGATATATTCAATTATTTCAATCATTATATGGGATATTGACTTTTCAATTTCTTTGTATTTCATGACGTTAACCTGGTTGATTTAATTGTGGAAGTTAGCCTTTACGGTAGATGAAACTGTTACATAATTGATCTCCTGTTTTATATAATTCACACATAATTTTCTACTGGCCGGAACTGCTTCTTATGAATCGATCAACTCAGATTGGATAAAGGTTTTTGCTCAACAAGGGAGAATACTATGTCGCACGGATAGTGTTAGGGCATGTAAACCGTCCCCCTAAAAAAAGATGAAAAAAAACCTGCTGATGCAATTAATTGCACCAGCAGGGCATTTGACTAAACTGATTGGTTGAAATTGTACTTGAAGACAAGGTCTAATTTTCTACGGATTTCATAAAGTTGCCTCTTGAATCAAAGAAAAGGTCTTTACCTTCCATTTTAGTTTTATAGGTGACGGTACCATCAGCACCTGTAACTTTCGATGCCGAATCCATTTCATTTCCTTCATAGTTTTTCAGTACATAAGCTGTGACTGAATTAGGGACTGCAGATAGCACTATTTGTTCATCTACACCTACTAATTTTCCTGAAGCAGCATATGTAATAGTCCTGCCTAATTGGTTCTCTTCAAAACCAGCGCTATAGTTAATGCCATCTTGGTTCCATTCTACATCCTGCATTTCTGGGTAATTAATGTTGAAGGAGTCCATGACAGATACAGGGACATCAGTTGACTTCAGTCCCTGTCCTTGGGCATTCACAAAGAACCCCGTAAGAGCAATTAAAAATAAGATCTTTTTCATTTTGTTTTTTTTAGTTGTAAGTAAATGTGATACAAAGGTGCATCCAATTATTCCGGTGGGCATTACACAACTTTCGGAATTAGTTGCATCATTCACATATTAAGGTTTTTGTGCTTTTTAGTGCAATGAGCCTTGTATTTATATAAAAAAACCATCCCATGAATTCTTGAGATGGTTCTGTTGCCGAATTGAATCAGCTTAGTTTTTAGCACCAAAGAGAGTCCAGCCTAGAAAAACCTGCAGCATCTTGTTTTTAACCTCTATGTCGTTTTCGAGGTTACCAATATTCGTAAAGCCCCATACGTACCTAACTCCACCATTAAATCCTATAGGAGTATGCAGGGTAAAGCCGGCAGCTAACCCCAAATCAGTTTTCTTGATCTCATCCTTTATGGATTCCCCCTCATTTTTTGCATCCAGGAGGTAGGAGAATTGTGGACCAGCTTCAAGGCTTAAAAACGTAAGTGGTTTCCAACGTAAAAGCACTGGAACAGACAAGTAGTTAAACTCATTCAATTCGTCTACATCAGGCAAGTTTGAACCTTGTGAAGAGAAAAGAACTTCCGGTTGAAGTGCCCAGCTTTCAGAAAATGCAAAAACGAAATATGCACCTCCATGATACCCCGTCATACTTTCAGTGTTGATATTGGTGATAGCCTGATTGGCAAAATTTATGCCTCCTTTTAGTCCAAAGCCCACTCCCTGAGCAAAGACAAATGATGGTATGGATAATAGCAATACCAGCAAAGTTGATTTAAAGATCTTTTTCATGATTTTTTTTGTTTGTTGATTCTCGATTTAATACTTGAAATCAAAATTCGACAAACCAGAGGTTTCATGTATTACAGAAATGTGTATTTCAATTGCATAATTCACACATCTGTGCTATGCGCAAATCATGGAATGCATTGCGTTCGGTAAATTTAAACTAAAGGAAGTGCCCTGATGATTGACTGATTTCATGGATATTTCCCCACCTAATTGCTCTACAAGTTGCTTAACAAGTGATAAGCCAATGCCGTGCCCTTCTTCCTCTGTGTTTTTATCCCTCACTCCAAAGTTGAATATCCTGGAGGTGAGTTCCTTCCTGATGCCAACACCATTGTCAGAGATTTTAATTAATACACCTCCCGGAGCGTCGATAACAGATAGCGTCAGTTCATGATTGGAGGCGTCTCGTTTCCTGTATTTAATAGCATTCTCAACAAGATTTTGTAAAATCGAATTAATGGCTACAGCATCTGAAAAGAATGGCTTGTGATTCGTTACTGCAATATTGAATCTGATATCAGAAAACCCATCCATGTATTCCAAGGTGGATTTGACATTATTTATAAGTTCAATAAAATCAATATTACTAATCGTAATGCTATCATTTCCATGCATTCGCTTGAGCGTTTCGTCCACCCTGGTTAGTAGGTTTTGCCGTGTCTTTTCAATGAGGCCGTAGTAATTCTGAGCAGTTGCATTTTCAGTTTCGCTTATTGCAATTTCCAATAGAACCTGAATGGAATTTAGCGAACCTTTGATTTCCCGAGCCAGGATATGCAAATCAAAATGACCGGAATCATCCATTCTATTGTTTGACCATGTTTTTTGTAGGCCATCCAGAATCCTGTTTAATCTCTCGAGGCGATCGGCTTTATCGGAAAAAGGGAGGCGATGTCCGGTAGTGGGTACGACTATTTTTTTGTTGCTGATTAACTCACAAAGCGGTTGTCTTATGCTCTCAAAAATTTGACTTTCATTAAGAAAATCCAGCGTCAGATGTTTTTCCGGAAACTGTAACCTATTCAGCAAATCATTGATTTTGTAATACAACAATTGCTGATAGTGCTCAATCAGGGTAAGATATTGATGTGCATCCTCGGAGTCAACTTCACTCAAAGCAATATATAATAAACCCTTTATGGAGTTTAAAGGACCTTTAAGATCATGTGCAAGTTTGCCATAATCTATTATTTCTACAGAGTTCTTTAAAGCGGCCATTTCATTTGAAATTTTAGTGTTATCTAATATCAGCGTCGTATAAACAGCGTTGCAATTTCCGAAGGATGAATTCGATCGGGGAAAAATTAGATTTTTAAATTGCCTAACGAATCAGGACTTCTTTCCATAGAGGTAGATGCCTACACCAGCCGCCATGATCGCTACACCAATGAGTGGAGACCAACTCACGAAATGATTTTGATTGGCCGTGATTTCCAGATCGCCTATATCCACTACTTTCTTCTTTGTGATGTAGTTGAACCCTGTAAAGAGGGTGAAAACCAATCCAATAATTAAAATTATAATGCCGGCATTTTTCATGACATATATGTTCTAAGTGTTTGATAAACAATTTTTTGCGGATGTATTAAAGCAACAGAATCAATAAAATTATTACGACTAAAAGCGCTCCTACTGAAATATACACTCCACTACTATTGGTCTTGAGCTCTTTTTTTGTTTCACGTACTTCATTTCGCAATTCTTTCTTTTCGGATCGACTGAGTGTAGTCATATCCATTTTTCTTATTTCCTCTAATCTGTTGATCAGAACTTCAGCTCTTGCCGCTTATTCGGTTGGAGTTTTAACTGGTTCAAGTTCATCATTTGCATACAATTGCATTGGACTTACTGCTAACAGCAGAACCACTAAGATTGAATAAAGATGGAGTTTTTTCATGTCACTGACTTTTTAAGGTTATGAAATATGATTATCTCATAAAGGTCAGCTAGCCAGGCAAAAAATGTATTATACAACTGTGGCAATAAGTTGCATTATTCACACATCCTCAAGTGTTTTGCGCCGTTTCTTTTTAAGCTTTTTGAAGTGACTAGGCGTGAGGCCGGTGATTTTTTTGAATTGATTCGATAGGTGGGCCACACTGCTGTAGTGCATTCTATCGGCTATCTCGGTTAGATTAAGTTCGTCGTATACGATCAACTCTTTTACCCGCTCAATCTTGTGTGTCAGGTAAAAATTTTCGATAGTCTGCCCTTTAACTTCTGAAAACAGGTTGGCAAGGTAGGTATAATCGTGATCCAGTCTTTTGCTCAGATATTCCGACAGATTTACTTTTATTTGCTCTTCGGTATAATGAACCAATTCTATAATAGCAGATTTAATTCTTTCAACAAGAATGCTTTTTTTATCATCCATCAATAGCAGTCCCGATTTTCTTAATCCTTTATCCAATTGAGTCAGCTGGGCTGAAGACAATTTTTCAATAGTATCAGCCTCGCCCAATTTCACGGCGGTATAGAACACGCCAAGCTTTTCCAATTCAGACTTCACGACCATTTGGCATCTGATACAAACCATGTTTTTTATATAGATTTTCAAATGGTTTTAGAGTTTTAGCTAGATAAATCCATTATCAGTAATTTATGACAATTTCCTACTGATTCAAAATGCGACGCAGGTGTTTTACTCCATTGAAAATTGAAAAGCAGCCAAGAGGCTGCTTTTTTTTCAGGTTGTGATTCTTCGCCCGTTCCAATTTGGTATCAGCGAAAATGATATTAAGAAGGAACAAGGGGTCTTACAGAACTCTTCGTCCCTGGATAACCCGGAATAGTACCGCGATTACAGCTATGACAAGTAGAATGTGAATGATTCCGCCGGCGCTGTAGCCGAGGAATCCAATAGCCCATGCGATGATTAAAATAACCGCGATGATATAAAGTAAATTTCCCATGATATTATATTTAATAGTAATACTAGTTGACACTTTTGACGGTTAGATCTCCAACCGCTTTTCCGAGCTCATTCATTTCGTGATTGAATTCAGTTTTGAATGCTTCCCAATTATTGTCTTCTTTATAATTGGTCAATTTCATTTTCAGTTCGGTGTTTTTTAACTCTAACGCAGCCACTTGCTTATCGTAGTTTGCTTTGTTTTCACCCTTATCTTCAAGACTTTTATAACTGTTTTCATCCTTCTCCGCTGCACTTTTAAATTTGAGATCTCTGATTCTTTTTTCATTTGTGGCGATTGCATAATCGGATTTCAATTTGAATTGTTCAAATGATTGATTCAATGCCATGCTGGCATCTACTACATTTACTTTCGCCTCCTGAACTTTATCCTGAGAGGTTACTGGTTTTTTATCCAGCATGTTACAACCTGATATAAAGGTTCCTGCAATAAATACTGTTGATGCGAGGAAAATCAGCCTTGATCTCATTTTTTCTAGTTTGGTGAATCTTAAGAGGGAGTAAACAGAAATATTGTTAACTCTCTTCGGGATTGACAGTTAATCACAACCCCATAATTTTTTCCAGTTCTTCCTTCGTCTTACCAAGCTTTTTTTGAAGCTTTCCGAGCATCTCATCTTCTTTACCCTTTTGATACATGAGATCATTGTCTGTGAGTTCAGCAAATTGTTGTTTGAGCTTACCTTTCAGCTCATTCCAGTTTCCTTCAACGATTTTAGTGTTCATCTTTTTAGTTGGTAAATGAGTGTATAATTACTATACAAATTTGGAATCTACAGAGTAAAAAGTCGTTATATAACTTTTGGAAAATGTTACACAATTCACACCTGCGCATGTACACCCATTCAAATTCTTTTCGCTGCATCTACTCTTAATGTAGGAATGATATAACTCTTATCTGTAAATGTGTAACACTTACCACATATCAGACCCTCAACTTTACCTGGAAAATGAACCCGGGAAAAATTGCATTCATGGATTAAACCTATACTACTTGTTTTTTTTTCAATCCTGAGCAGGGATTTTGGCTATGCTCAGGACGTGGTCGTCAAGGATACTACCAAGCTATATGAGGATATTGAAGATTACGCTGGCCGAAAGAAGATAACTAAGTTTTTCCATCAGCTCGTATTTAAACCCACGACACCAGCCGTACATAAAAATAAAACTATCAATAAACTGCCTCAAAAGCCATATAGTAACTTTGAAGGAAAGACGATCAGACGTATAAGTATAGAAACACTAGATCCGTTTGGGTACTCAATAGATGACACCACAGCAACACCACAGAATTTTCTATCCAGAGCCGGAAACAGCCTGCACATAAAGTCACAGGATTTCACCATCCGGAACCTGCTATTAATGAGGAAAAACCAGCCGTTTGATGCGCTCAGCGTCAAAGAATCGGAGCGATTGGTGCGCAGCATGAATTATGTAACCGATGTATCCTTTTATGTAAATACAATCTCCGTGGATTCTGACTCCGTAGATATTTTTATTCGGGTACTTGATATCTGGAGCCTTATACCAAAAGGTTCAACGTCGACTTCCAGCACTACTATTGGCTTAACAGACAGAAACTTTTTCGGTCTCGGACATGAATTTCAAAATACCTATACACGGAGATATACCGATGAATCGAATGCGTTCGTATCTGATTACTCTATTCCAAGCATTAGAAATACCTATATCAGTACAAGATTGCACTACGGCATCGACCGGTACGGCAACTACAGTAAAATCCTGGATTTTGAGCGACCTTTTTTTTCGCCTTTGGCAACGTGGGCCGCGGGAGTCAGGTTCTCGCAGCAATTTCGCAACGATTCCATCCGGATTGACAGTTTGGTTTTTGTGCCACAGCAATTCAAATTCAATACCCAGGATTACTGGGTTGGCAGTGCAATTAAAATATTCAAAGGGAATTCAGATTTTGACCGCACCACGAATTTCATTTCAGCATTGCGCTTTTTGCGTGTCCGCTACCTGGAAAATCCCACAGTAGAACTTGATTCTGAACATGTTTTCACCAATGAAAATTTTTATTTGGCGAGTATCGGCATTTCCACGCGTATTTATGTGCAGGATAACTACATTTTCAGATTTGGAATAAGGGAGGATGTCCCTACCGGGAAAGTCTTTAGCCTCACAGGTGGATACCAGGATAAAAGCTATTACAATCGGATCTACCTGGGTGCCCGTGTTTCTTTTGGGAATTATCATACGTGGGGTTACTCAAGCACGAACTTTGAATATGGTACTTTTCTGAATGGATCTGATTCGGAGCAAGGCGTTTTTATGGCAGGTATAAATTATTTTTCTGAATTATTTGAGATTGGGAAATGGAAATTCCGGCAATTTGTAAAGCCCCAGCTCACATTGGGTACAAACAGGTTTTCTGGCGATAGTCTCACCATCAATAAAAACTACGGACTGGAAGGATTTAAAAGCCCAACATTGTATGGAACCAGCAGAATGTTATTAACCCTCCAAACTCAATCCTATGCTCCTTATAATCTTTTCGGGTTTCGTTTTGGGCCTTTTGTGAATCTGTCATTTGGCATGCTGGGCAATGCAGCGACGGGTTTTAAAAATAGTAAACTGTACTCACAAATAGGATTAGGAGTTTTGATTCGTAACGAGAA
>JBGSYX010000021.1:0-10341 GCA_041750735.1 Cyclobacteriaceae bacterium | reverse complement strand
TGGTAAATGTGTAAGTACATGATGGGTTGATAACGAGATTTCCGGTGACATTGGTAGTTCCACCTGTGTGAGAGAAACTTCCTGTTCTGGTACCGTCACCTAAATTAATATTATCTGCGTTGAGCGTTCCAGTGCTCATTGTTACGGCACCATTTAAACCGCCAATACCTACTAACAAGCCACCAGTGACATTCAGCGTTCCACCATTAATATTTACAGAACCTCCATTAATAAGAACGGATGCATTAGCAGTCACCGTTTGGCCATTGGTGCTAAAAGAACCGGCCGTGCCAAACATCGCCCAAAAGTTATCATTGGTAGTTACTGTACCATTGGCTGAAAAAGTGCCATTTTGTAAAGTGAGGATACTTAGCGCTGTTGTGCCTGTGTTGATATTTCTTGCACCGGCGCCGTTCATTTGAATATGTGCCCTTGTCGCTGCAGTGTAGTCATAAATCCCCGAAATGGCCAGGTTACCTCCAACAGCAAGCAGGCGGCCAAAGGTGTTCCAACTCACACTGTGTGTTAAAGTCCCTGTTGCCGCGACGGTAAGATTATTTGTTACGGCATAATTGGCGTTGGCAGCCTGTAGCACCAAATTACCTTGGGTAACCAATAAATTATTTGCTACTGAAAATGCCGCTGTTGAGTTGGTGACAGTTGTGGCCGGGGCACTTTTGTTGATGGTTAAATTATAAAAAGTAGTAGCCGAAGCACCTTCTATGTTACCTGCATTAGGGCCATTGAAGGTTACTGTTCCTGCACCAGGAGTAAAATTCCCTCCATTGTTTGTCCAGTTTCCTCCTATACTTAATGCAAAACTACTCGGACTAGTTGATAAAGTTGCTCCATTATTTATAACAAGTGAAACCGAAGTATTAAGCACCTTTGCTCCATTCAAGGTAATAATTCCTGTATTTGCAATAATTATACCCCCTGTAGCTGTAAAAGGTGTTATCCACTCAACCCCGGCATTCCTTGCGGTTGATGTATTGTATTGTAGTGTTGCACTTCCACCAAAGGTTGGAGCCACTGAAGCAGTTGCAGTACCTTCCATGGAAAGTACACCGTTTATTGTGACACCAGTAGTGGTTTTTGCCCCCGAACCCGAAAGTGTGAGGTTTTCGTAAGTGGTAAGTTTAACTATTTGGGCGGCTCCATTATAGTTAACAATATTGCCAACAGCTGTTGCAGTTAGAGTTGCAATAGCAGATGCACTACCAATATTCAAGACTCCAGAAGCACCTTGAGTTACTCCTCCTGTACCTGAAAGTGCTGTTGATGCAGTAATTGTTCCATTATTAGTTAATCGTATTGCGGCTCCTGTTACTGTTAATAATGTTCCAACCGTTAAAGTCCCATTGTTTGAATAATTTCCAGTAAATGTCACCGTCGGAATTATAGTGGCAGTAGAACCACTAAGGGTCATTCCATTTCCTGTGAAATTATGGGCTGTATTTTGAGCAGTAAAAGTATTGGAATTATTAGTGAAGCTATTGCTAAAACTGAAAGTAGCAGCTGCTCCAGTAGTAGTTTCATTCCATACCGCTCCGCTATTTAGAGTAACACTGCCCGTAAATGTCATTAGACGAACAGTACCACTTGTAGAACCAAAGTTAATTGTACCACTAATTGATGTAGTTCCAGTTACAGTAAAAGGGCGGTACATTGTTAGTGTTGCGCCACTATTGATTGTAAGATTGACACATTGGTAGGATGTTCCTCCAGCATTTCCAATTACACTATTTGCCCCAGTTGTGGCTATTATTACATTATCAGTGATAGCAGGGGCAACACCACCAACCCAGGTTGATCCAGTTCCCCAAACGCCACCTGTTGCTGTACTTGTTCTAGTCGCCCCCCAAGTCTGCCCAACTGCAAAAACCATCGCAAACACCATGGCAAACCTTACTGAATAGAACGGAATGGTAAATACACTCTTTTTCAAATTTCTAGCTTCTTTTAGTTGTTCTATCCCCTTTGTGGCTCTCATAGTAAATTGCCCAATCATCCTAAACATAATTGTGGTTTGTAACATTTGTGCAATGTTTCTTGTAAAAGTTGCGGTCATAATCCTAATCATTTGAATGATATCAGTGAAGGCATAAAAATCCCTAAACGAAATAACTCATTAAAAATATGGAAATTTTTTGTCCCTTCCATTGATTAAACAATGTTTCAACAAGTAACCCGATTTTGTCACAAAGATGTTGTATTTCATCTAAATAATATAATTGACATACAGGAAAATAGCGGTAATTCCGATGGATTTTCACGATAAAACAAACATGGGAAACGATGGGGCTGGGCGCTGGGTGCTGGGTGCTGGATTATGGGTTATGAATTGCGGGTTCTGGGTTCTTGTGACTTGTAGCTTGTGCCTTTTGCCTTTTGCCTTATGACTTTTCACCATTAATCTCCCTTCCTCAAACCAAAAACCGCTAAAAGCACATTTTTTCCAATAGTGTAAATTTGCCTGGTTGCTGCAACTAAATGTGCCAAAAATCCATCTAAGGAATAAATAGTCAGACTATGTTACGTAACTACTTCCTTGTTGCGGTGCGCAACATCATTAAACAAAAGTTCTATTCACTCATCAACATTCTGGGGCTCACCATTGGTATCGTGGCCACTATGTTCATCATTTTGTACATCATGGATGAACTGAGTTTTGACCGATTTCACGACAAGATCGATAGGATGTACCGTGTAGGCCTCAACGGTAAGCTCGCCGGACAGGAGGTTCATGTCACGTCGACTCCACCCCCATTGGCTGCAGCGCTGACGGATGAAGTTCCGGGCGTGGAACAGGCGCTCCGCATCTGGGAGTGGAGCGACGTGGTGATTCGCTATGAGGATAAAGCATTTACCGACGATCTGATCTTTCATACCGATTCCAACTTCTTCAAGTTCTTTTCTTTCCAACTCCTCGAAGGTGATCCGGAGACTGCTCTTAAGGAACCAAATTCCATGGTCATTACAGAAAGCGTGGCCCGCAAATTCTTTGGTGATGATGAAAAACTTGGCAAAATCATCATTTTCAGCAATGACAATAAATCCATGAAAGTGACCGGTGTGGTACAGGATCCACCGGCGAACTCGCATTTCAAATTCAACTACCTTGTTTCTTTCTCTTCCAATGATTTTAGCAAATCAGATCAGTGGCTCAGCAATAGTCTGAATACGTATTTCATCTTGAAGGAGGGCGCAAGTCTGGACAATGTACTGAACACCCTTAATAATGCACTCATACCGAAATATGTGGGGCCACAGCTTTTGCAGTTTATGGGCATCACACTGGAGCAATTCTTAAAGCAGGATGGCGCTTATGGATATTTCCTCAATCCTGTCAAGGATATCCACTTATATTCTGATGTCACCGGTGAATTGGAACCATCCGGTGATATTGCGTATATCTATATTTTCGCTGTCATCGGGTTGTTCATCCTTATCATTGCCGCGATAAATTTTATGAACCTGTCCACGGCGAAATCTTCCGGAAGAGCACGCGAAGTCGGTCTCCGAAAAACCCTGGGATCGCTGAAAACCCAGCTTATCGGCCAGTTCCTCATCGAGTCAACCGTCTATAGCTTTATTGCCATGGTATTGGCTCTCGTACTGGTGGTTGTATTGCTTCCTCAATTCAATTTGCTTGCAGGTAAGGATCTTTCGTTTAATGTATTGGTGAGTCCGGCAATGGTGGCGGCATGGTTTGGATTAGTATTACTGATAGGAATATTAGCAGGAAGTTATCCTGCATTTTTTCTCACAAAATTCAACGTAACCGAAGTCCTGAAAGGTTCTGCATCCAAAGGCACCCGAAGCGGCAAAATAAGGGGCATCATGGTTGTCGCCCAATTTGTAATATCCATTTCTTTGATCATTTGCACAATCCTGGTATATCAGCAACTTCAATATACCCAGAACAAAAACCTGGGATTTAATAAGCAAAATGTAATGGTGATTTCCAACGTGGATCGCTTGAATAAGAACAGACAGGCTTTTAAGGATGCGCTTCAGGCGGATGTCAATATTGTAGCGGCCAGCTATTCCAACAGTGTGATTCCCGGTGTAAACAATACCACGATTTTCCGAAAACCGGAATCAGACGAGGACCACATCATAGGACTATACTTTGCCGATTATGAGCAGGTGGATGTGATGGGTTTTGAGGTAATAGCAGGCAGGAAATTTTCCAGGGATTTCCCTTCCGATTCCACAGGAATGCTGGTAAATGAAGCAATCGTCAAAGCTATGGGATGGGATGATCCTATTGGTCAAAGACTACTTTCATTTAACGGATCTACACCAGAAGAAATACGAGTTATAGGCGTGTTAAAGGATTACAACTTCGAATCACTACGTGATAACATCAGACCAATTATGATCCGACTTGGCAATTTTGGCAATGATATGACTGTCCGGTATAAGCACGAAAATCCCAAAGAAGCTGTGGAATTTGTGGAGAAAAAATGGCACGAGGTTGCCCCTGGTGAACCTTTTGAATATGCCTTCCTTGATGAGCGATTTGATGAACTTTACCGTTCTGAGCAACGCATGGGAACATTGTTTACCATATTCACAGGCCTCGCCATCTTCATCGCATGCCTTGGTTTGTTTGGCCTTGCAGCCTATACCGCTGAGCAACGTACCAAGGAGATCGGCATTAGAAAAGCTATGGGCGCATCTTCTTTCAGCGTAGCACAACTCATTTCTACTGAATTTGTCAAATTTATACTGATCGCCTTTGTGATATCAATTTTTCCGGCCTGGTATTTCATTTCAAAATGGTTGGAAAACTTTGCGTATCGAATAGATATTGGCTGGATTGTCTTCGTACTCAGTGGAATATTTGCCCTGATCATGGCATTGATGACGGTGAGTTACCAGGCTATGAAAGCCTCCCGACTCAACCCCGCAACGACGCTGAGATATGAATAATTAGACATCCTATCCGCATTTATTGAAACAAACGAAATTTAATCAGCAAAATCCCAGGAAGAAGTATAGACGGCATTACGGAACATAGTAATTATGTTTGCAATTAGTTAAGTTGCTATTGAAATGTTATTCAGAATTGATAGTCTGAAATTACAAGACAAGACAACTTAGGAATGCACCATATCTTTGATATTTTAAAGGAATATACCGGGCTGGAGGATGGGTCAATCCTTAATTTGTTCAAAACCCTGGGAGTATTTCTATTACTGTTTGTTGTTAACAAACTGGTCATTCAACTTATCGTCAAAAATACTGAAGATTTATTCAGTAGATACAAATGGCGTAAGACGCTGGATTATTTAACCTTTTTTATCGGTCTTATTATTGTCGGCACTATTTGGATTGATGAGTTTAAATCGCTCATTACTTTTTTTGGTCTCCTTTCAGCCGGCATTGCCATAGCACTTAAGGATCCTATTACAGATTTGGCGGGGTGGTTATTTATAATGTGGAGACAACCTTTTGCCGTTGGAGACCGGATCCAAATTGGAGACCACTCAGGTGATGTGATTGATCTCAGAATTTTCAAATTTACTATAAATGAGATCGGCAACTGGGTCGATGCAGATCAGAGCACAGGAAGATTAATTCACATCCCCAACGCACGGATATTCACTGAGGTTTTGGCCAATTATACTGCAGGATTTAAATTTTTGGCATGAAATAGGTGTCCTTATAACATTTGAGAGCGATTGGGAAAAGGCAAAAATGATTCTTAGTGAAATTCTCAAAGACAAAGTTGCCCACATCGCGACGGATGCTGCTAAGACAATAAAAGAGGCGTCAAAGAAATACATGATCCACTATAAGATGGTCACACCCATAGTTTACACTTCGGTGAAGGACTCCGGAGTGATGCTTACTATGCGCTTCCTTTGCGAAGTGCGTCAAAGAAGAAAATACAACGAAATTGTGTGGGAGGAAATACTTCGCAGGTTTGCGGAGCAAAAAGACATTGATCTTGCCTATCCAACCCAGCGGTTTTATAACAATAAGTCAGAGGGTAAAAATGCCTTATAATTAAATTTTTCTAGCGTAATTAGGTGCAAAACCAAAACTAATAAGTGAGGGGATTTTTGGGTATTAATTGGTATTTTAATGGAATCATTACTTCTAAAGATGGAATAATTCATGGTAAAGCATAATAAATTCGGGACGTTTGGGGGTGTATTTGTCCCATCTATATTGACCATACTTGGCGTAATCATGTATTTGCGCTTGCCATGGATCGTGGGCGAGGCGGGATTATGGGCCGCGCTGGGTATCATCGCCGTAGCACATATTATTTCCATCACCACCGGGCTAAGCGTTTCATCTATTGCCACAGACAAAAAAGTGGAAGCCGGAGGTACCTATTACATGATTTCGCGAAGCCTTGGGTTGCCAATTGGCGGCACGTTGGGGATCGCACTCTTTATCGGTCTGTCATTCAGCGTTAGCCTTTATCTCATCGGTTTTTCGGAAAGCTTTCTGGGGTATTGGGGACTTTCTACCGACATCAACAACATTCGGATTACAGGTACTATAATCCTTCTGGCCGTAACCACCCTCACATTCATCAGCACTTCATTAGCGGTAAAAACTCAGTATTTCATCATGGCGGCTATTGCCATTTCGCTAATTTCGGTCATCTTCGGGAAACACGAATTTGTTCCAGCCGCGCCCCTTCTTACGAATCCAACTTCTACGGTGACGCTCATGGTGCTTTTTGGTATTTTCTTCCCTGCTGTCACCGGTTTTGAAGCTGGGGTCTCTATGTCGGGCGACCTGAAGGATCCAAAAAAATCCATCCCACTCGGCTCGATCATGGCAATCTTAGTAGGCCTGGCAGTATATATCGGACTGACATTTTTTTTAGCCTACACAGTCGATGGTAAAATGCTCGCCTCTGATCCCAATATTTTGCTAAAAATCGCGTGGATCCCGGAATTGGTAGTGATCGGAATCTGGGGCGCCACCCTTTCATCCGCGCTAGGAAGCATCCTTGGTGCGCCACGGATATTGCAGGCTACGGCATCCGACCGGATCACTCCTAAGTTTTTTGCAAAAGGTTTTGGCCTCACCAACGAACCCCGCAATGCCCTGCTGGCGACGTTTGTCATTGCAGAAGCCGGTATTCTCATTGGCGAATTAAACATCATCGCAAGGGTAGTGTCAGTGTTCTTTATTACCACCTATGGATTTTTGAATATCAGCGCTGCCTTTGAACGCTGGACCAGCTCTGATTTTCGCCCTGAATTCAAAGTGCCGGGCTGGGCGAGTCTCGTCGGAGCGCTTGCCTGTCTTCTCGTGATGATCCAGTTGGATTTTGTAGCCATGGTTGGCGCCACAGCCCTAATGGTTTTGTTATTTCTGACCATTAAGCACCGCGAACTCAGTATTGACAGCGGTGACGCATGGAGCAGCGTATGGGCCAGCCTGGTGAAAACGGGAATTACAAAACTGAAAAAGGAAAAGTTACACAAGCGCAACTGGCGTCCGAACATCATCATGTTTAGTGGCAATCCGGAAACGCGCCAGCATATTTTTGAAATCGGGGAAGCTATTTCAGGAAATCTTGGAATACTGAGCGGCTTCGAACTGATCGAAGATCCGAATCAAAAAGAGAATCGGTTCCAATCTATGTTGAGAGAGTCGAAAAGCGAAAACAACTATTTTCTCAACCGGATTACAAGCAACGATATATATACCGGCATGGATGAAATAGCGCGCGTTCATGGATTTGCCGGTATTGAACCCAACACCATCCTGTTAGGATGGAGCAATGACCCGTCGCGAAAGGATCGATTCATACAGTTGCTCGACAATTTTGAGCAATACGGCTTCAGTACCATTGCCCTTGATTATGACGAAACGCGCGGATATGGAAACCATGAGACAATTGACATCTGGTGGAACGGCCAGGATCGCAATCTTTCTTTTGCATTGCGCCTTATAAACCATCTCACGAGGTCCAGATTATGGAAATTATCCAAAAAAAGACTGCTGATCATCAATCCGAAATCGGAGGATGAAGCGCATATTTACAGGTCAACTGCTGCCGTACTGGAAAATTTCCGTGAAACAGCAGAAATAAAGGTTATAAATACTGATTCAAACCCCCGACCTGCAAGTGAGATTATAATCGAAAATTCAAAAGAAACGGATCTGATAATTTTTGGTATTTCACCACTGCAATTTCAGCAACGTCCTGCTCTTTACTCCGAAACGGCAGCGGTTTTGCAAAGTATTGGCAATGCATTACTTATTACCGCTTCCTCCGATTTTGAAGAAATCGATGTGATGCCGCAAAAAATCAAGCAATCCGACGACAAGCAGGAAGTATTTAAAAGTGATCTGCCTCCACTCTCTATAACTCCATATCCGGAAATCGATGCGGCAATAATGCTTCTGGATTCCAGCGGTCAAAATGTAGTCACCGAATTTCACAAAAAGGCCATTAAGCCAACTATCAATGTTCGACAATCCATATTGGAGATACTGGACGCACAAATACCATTAATCCGGGAATTCTTCAGTAATCAGAAAAGAAAACCAAATGTGTCAGCCGCAGAACGACTTCTTGAATCGCTGCAATCGCGTGTTGGGGCAAATATCAGAGAAATCAAACAAAATCACCTGAGTGAAAAAGTCAATGAAACTATTTATGCTGACATACAATTCGCACTGAACGATTTTAATGAAACGTTGCTACAGGAAACGCTTCATTCGCCCATAAAGATGCAAATTCTCCATCCTCGTGAGGAATTTGAAGTTTCGGAAAATGACTCTTTTAAAACGGCGCTCTACAAAAGGACTAAAAGAATAGCACATCCATTTTCTAAGGACACTATACCCTGTTCAGTAAAACTAAGGAAAGAAGTCCGACAACACTTTTACTATCAGAACATCGCTTCAATCGAAGGTATATTTGACTCCTATAAGAAAGATGAAAAACAATTTTTCGATTTTCTTGGACATATCATCAGTCATATCAACGTCGTCCTGGATGATCTGGAGCGAAAAGTCGCAAGAGAAACCATCGTATTTGAAATTCCGAATGATGTTTTGGAAATAGAACAGTCCCTTAAAGATGAGCATGCTAAGCTAAAGAGTCAATCCGAAGGTTATTTAGGAATCCTGAAGACCGGATTGAGAAAGCAAATGCTGGCAATGAGTGAATCTCTCATGGAATTCGGGCCTATATCCAGTCCGGCCATTTCTTACGCTTCGAATGGGAAGTTGCGCAATCTTGTCGCCAGTGTCATGCAGTTTCCGGTTGAGCACCTCCCGGAAAGCAAGACGCTGATTAATATGATCGCGCTCCAGTTGGTTATCAGTTCAACAAAAAACAGCACACGCAATATCATTGATCAATTTGAAGAAGCACTTGAAGTAATCATCCGGGAGAAAGTGGCTCAGCCCTATGACCAGTTATGCCACGGATTAAAAAGTGGAACAACGAAGAAGGACCTAGAAAATTTTTATCCGGGCATGAGTTTCGATGCAGAGCTTATGGATGTTTACAACCTTGCCAAGGAGCGGATTGCTTCACTAATACAAACCCTGCCTGAGTCCATTGAAATATATTCTGCCGGCATAAGCGACCAAAAGGAAGTAGAAACACGATCAATTCCCATAGCCAGAATGATGGGATTTTATATGAAATCGCGTTATGAAGTGACCATGGAGGAGCGCTTTACCGCCCTGCTCGACGGCCTGAAACAATCGATTGGCCGAATGAAGGAACTCATAACACTCACATATTTTTCTATCGAAAACGATGAAAAAACCAGGGAGGAAATAGTGAAGGAAACCATTAAAAAGGTGGCTCTGGAAAATAATCATATTGAAAAACTGGTCAGTGACTTCTCCCTCCTGTCGCAGACGCAATTCGAAAATGTATTTGACCCCATGTCCGCCGGAAAGTTGGAGGAAAGCGCCGGCAATTTTGAATCAGGACTGCGTAAGTACCAAGGCAAACAAGTGCTCGGCAGCGTGAGCCGCATCAGTCAGAAAGTCCGCCAGTTTGCCATTAGCAGTTTCACAAAAGCGCTATACAAGCGCAGTTCGGGAATATTACTTGCCCGCCGTTTCAGAGGCTCGGGTGAACTTGTATCCATAAACAGCCGCCTTCTCGATATTTCAGAAAAAGTGAGTCCGAATACATTGGCCTTGCAGACGCTACCTCCGTTCTATATCACACTTTTTAGCGGAAAGTCCAGCATAGGAATGGATTTCTGGATCAGCAGAAACCTTGAGGAAGCGGCCTTCAACAAAGCTATTGAACGATATCGTCAGGGATTCTGCGGGGGAATCTTCGTTCTCGCCGACCGTAATGCGGGAAAAACTGCATTTTGT
>JBGSYX010000020.1:0-19016 GCA_041750735.1 Cyclobacteriaceae bacterium | reverse complement strand
CATGGTGATCTGCTTGTTTGCCTTATTTTATCCAAATGCCGCTCAGGCTATGGATAAGCTCCTCTTCATTGATAGGGTAAACAGGCGGCTTGCTCCGCCTGTTACTTTTTAAAACAATATAAAATTCATGCGCAATCTCATTTACATCTTACTTCTTATTGGTATTGCTTCATGCCGCACGCCCGAAGCACCGGAATTTAAGTATGTCGAAAATGTACAGGTAAAGCTCGAAAGCCTTGAGGAAGCCAGACTACATGCCGATGCGGTTCTTTATAACCCCAATAAGAATTCAGTAATCATTAAGGGCGCGGATATCGACGTTCTCATGGAAAATAAATCCATCGGAAAGCTCGATATGGAGTACAATATCAAAGTTGAAGGATATTCTGACTTCCAGGTGCCGTTGGATATTGATATAAAATTGAAAGACCTAAACATAAATGCCATAGGCGCGGCATTTGGCCTCATGGGAAAATCCGGTCCGGAATTGCAATTCCTGGGGAAAATCAAGGTGAAAGCCTACGGTGTGCCCTTTTCCGTAAAGGTCGATCACAAGCAAAAGGTCAATATCAAATTGTAAAGTCAGTTTAGTAATACCAGAACTTTCTCAGGTGGTCTGCCGATAACCGCCTTTTTACCATCCACAACAATTGGTCGTTCTATCAATATTGGATTTTCAACCATTATTTTGATCCACTCCTCGTCGGTATAGGTTTTGTCTTTATAGTACCGCACGAAGATTTCCTCCTTTTGCCGGATTAGTTCTTTCGGCCTGATGTTCAGGAGTGCGATGATTTTCCGCAATTCATCCTCAGTCGGTGGATTTTTGAGATATTCAATAATTTCCACCGGCTTGCCGGAATCCTGAATGATTGTCAGCGTCTGCCTGCTTTTTCCACATCTGGGATTGTGATAAATTTTCATGCGTTTAAAATGTGTGAGTTAACCATCTTTCGTTTCAACATGTCAAAAAAAACAGTTGTTGGTTAATATTCATTCCAAAAGTGAAGATGGCGTTGTTGCAAAAAGAGAATAGTTTGCGAGAACCGAAAATATCATAAAAATGTTAGTTATTCCATTTTTCAATCAATGTATTCAGGTTGTCGAGTGGAAGAATTTGTGATGGGTCTCCGTCTTTCTTTATTTTTCCATCTTCCAGGACCAGCACTCTCTTCGACATTTTAAGTACTTCAAGCAAATCATGGCTTATCATGATGGTCGTTAACTTGAATTCATCATGTGCCGTCAAGATATAATCCTGGAGTTTAGATTGCATTTCATAGTCAAGTGCCGACAGGGGTTCATCCAGCAATAATATTTTTGGTCTTCTCACCAAAGCCCTGGCCAGGGCCACCCTTTGTTTTTGTCCCCCTGATAAATAGGCGGGTTTTTTATTATGAAGCTGGCCAAGTTCAGTGAGCTGCAGGAGGATATCTACAATCGAGTCGGATTGTCCTTTTTCCAGAGCATAAAGTAGGTTCTCCTTAACGGTCATGTTTGGAAACAGTGAATAGTCCTGAAAAACGATCCCAATGTTGCGAAGTTGCGGCCTGAGGTTGATCTTGGCGGACTTATCAAACCATACCACTTGATCAACACTTATATGACCATCATCCGGTGTGAGCAAACCTGCAATCATTCGTACTATGCTGGTCTTACCTGCGCCCGATGGTCCGTAAATGGTAACAAATTCTCCTTGCCTGATCACGGTATCAAATTGTAGTTCCAGCAATCCGTTGGCGCTATGGAGTTTTCTGAATATTTTAATTTCAATCATGTGCTACCCGGTGATGGATTGAATATGTTGTGATTTAAGGCATACACCAATACCAGTACAAGGAAGGAAAATCCCAGCAAGATCGCGGCATAGACATTGGCATTGTGATAGTTCATTGCTTCCACTTCGCCATAAATGGCCACCGAAATTACCCTGGTCTCCCCAGGAATATTTCCGCCCACCATCAACACCACACCAAACTCACCAATGGTGTGGGCAAACGATAATATGCAACCTGTGAACAGCGAATTTCTCATGTTCGGCAACAAAACTCTGGCGATCGTGGTGATTTTACTTTTACCGAGTGTATAGGAGGCTTCGATCAGATTTTTGGGAACTGATAAGAATCCGGAATGAATCGGCTGAATCATAAAAGGCAGGCTGTAAATCACCGAGGCGATTACCAGGCCGGTAAATGAAAACACAAGTCGCACATCGAAAAGTGATTCCAGAAATCGACCGATTATGCTTTCCGGACTAAATGCCAACAACAGATAGAATCCAAGAACGGTAGGTGGGAGCACCAAGGGCAAGCTGATGAATGCATGTAATATCACCTTGAAGCGCGATTGACTGAAAGCAAGCCAATAGGATAGCGGAACGCCGACAATAAAAAGAACCGCCGTGGTAGCGAAGGCCAATTTCAAAGTCAGGTAAAATGGTTCAAAATCCAGCATGGGCGATTATGGACGAGTAAATCCGTAGAAGGTTAATATGTCATTGGCTGTCGTGCCTTTTATAAAGTTCATAAATTCTTCAGCAAGCCTATTTCCGCCTCCGAAGCGGGTGATTACAGCACCTTGTTCCAGCGGGTTGTGGCTGTTTTCAGGAATGATAAAGTACTTACCGCCCTCCTTTTTCATGTTCGGGGATAATGCAAGTGAAAGCGCTACAATACCGATATCGGCTGCCCCCGTGGTAACGAACTGAGCAGTTTGGGATATGTTTTCACCTAGTACAAGTTTTTCCCTGACGGAAGACAATATATTGTAATAGTTCATAGATTCCTCAGCTCGCTTTCCGTATGGAGCATGGGCAGGATTTGCAATGGCTATTTTTTTAATAGATGGTGAAAGCAGCGTTTGAATTCCGTCTTTTTGCGGATCAATTTTTTTACTCCATATGACGATTCTTCCCACTCCGTACGGATATATTTCTGATGAGACAAGTCCTTTTTCCTTTAAAAGTTTCGGATAGTTGATGTCCGCAGAAAAGTAAAGATGAAAGGGGGCTCCATTGGAGATTTGTTCAAATAATTTTCCGGAAGAACCATATATAACGTCAACCATTCCTTCATGGCTATTTTTAAAAACTGCCACGATCGAATCCAGGGCAAACTTAAGATCTGAGGCCGCTGCAATTACTATCTTTTTTTCCTGGCCGGTCTGGGCGGATAAATTGCTGAAAATAAATACCGTCAACAATAGAATACACATTTTTCTCATTGCGGGTCTTTTTTTAATGTTAAAACTATTCTTTTGAAAATATCACCTTAATATTAGTCACTTCCCGTATCCATCGTGCTAATCTTTTTTCATCCGGTACCACCATCCGGAAGGGGCCTTCGCCATTCGGCAGAGGATTACCATCAACCTGATAAGCAATTATAATTTGCTGATCATTAAATTCCGGGTCAACTTCAGGTAGTGAAAAAATTACCTCATACCCATCCGCAGCCATAACAAGAATATATTTGGCCAAATTCTCACCATTTAGTTCTTTTCCGAGTGTGACACCGGCCGAATCGAGTACCTCCGATAATTTCACACCAGTGTAAATATGCGGTTTACCATCTCTGTCAGTGGTATTTACCTGAACCGTATGCAGTCTCGCGAGATCAACTGCGGTGAGTTTTAACGGATTCAATACCTCGCCTGTCACTGTAAAAAAAGGTTTTTGTATGGTTTGGGCCATGCTAACTGTAAATGATATTGACAGCAACAGCGCCAGGTTATAAAATGATTTAGTCATGAGAGTCACGAATTAGGGTTGAACATACTTTTCATGCGGATCTGAAAATTCAGGATTGTTTATAAAAGTTGAATCTGTGAGCATATGCAAAAAGGCCAGGATGTCTGTTTTCTCTGTATCTGTGAGCAAAAGACTTTTTCCATTTATTGCGTTTGTAGCCTCCGAGATAAAAGGACTCAAGGTTTCACTTTGTTGAATATGCTCATTGTAATGGTCCAGAACCTCCTCCAACCCATTAAATCGCCCGTCATGCATATATGGTGAAGTCAAAGCTATATTGCGCAAGGTAGGAACCCGGAATCTTCCTCGGTCAATTTCCTGACCGGTAATCTCCATCCGTCCCATATCTTGCGCTATTATATCAAGACCATTGTTGTGAAATAGCTCCTTGAAAAGCTTGGGTGTTCCATGACAATGGCCACAATTTGCACCACGGACATTGTCCTCAGGTCGCGGCCTGGACATAAATAGATTCAATCCACGAAGTTCCTGCTCCGTCGGCAGATATTCCCCTTTCAAATATTTGTCATATCGTGAATCGGAAGATATAAGTGTACGTTCAAACTGTGCTATCGCTTTTGTAATACGTGCTGTTGTGATCTCAGATGTGCCGAAGGCAAATTTAAACAAGACCGGATAGTTGGTGGTGTGATTCAATTTCTCGATAGCTTCATTCATCGATTGCCCCATTTCGTGTGGATCAGTAAGTGGAAAGATTGCCTGCTCCTCCAAACTTCCCACTCGTCCATCCCAGAAAAGACTCCTTACCCATAAGAGGTTAGCCAGCGACATGGAGTTGCGCCTGGTTAATGAACCACCTTCACCAACGCTAAATTGCTTTCCATCTGTGAAAGCCAATTTTTGTTGATGACAACTTGCGCAAGAAATCTGATTGCTCTTCGATAGCTTAGTTTCATAAAACAGCATTCTACCCAGGGATACAATCTCCTGTGTCATCTGGTTATCAACGGGAATGGTGAATCTCCCACCGAAGTAGGCAGGATAATCCAATACGTAGGGAGTTGATCGCACGTGATCACCTCGTTGCATGGAAGTAGTCAATAATATAATCCCCAGCATCAACATGTTGATTTGGTTCCTTTTATTGGGAAGTTTCCAAACTAACCTACCTTTCATGCCAGATATAAGGTTTCTAAGGATGCAATAAACAAGGCGATATATATGATTAAATATATCGCTAAATAACAAAATCAATTCTATAATGATTTATCGGGCCAAAGAAAATTTTAAAAGTGGAAGTTAGTTTTAATGATCCGGGCTAAATCACTAAATGAGAAGAAGGAGTTCGGTTTCTCTTTCTATCACTGAATTGAGCCTGTCGGTTATGTTGCGATATTTTAGGAGAACCTCTTTTCCAACCGGTGTTAATTCTGCACCGCCGCCTTTTTCACCTCCTTTATGCGATATGACATAGGGTTTTTGACCCCTGGTATTCAGATCAACGATGATGTCCCAGGCTTTTTTATAGGACATACCCATATGCCTGGCAGCTTTGGCGATTGATCCTTCGGATTCAATTAATTCCAGAAGTTGTGCAGGGCCAGGACCGAAGAATTTTTTACCATCGATATCGATCCAACAGCGAAGGCGTATTTCTTTCGATTTCATGATATTTGAGCTATTCCAACCCTTAAAGTATATAAACCAACTTTCAGTTCATTTCTATTATCATATCGACCACCTATTCTGCTTCTGCCGGCATCCGCTTTACATCATCAGCGCCGTGCGTGAGTTTCTTTAGCTTTTTTACCATTAGAATCACTAAAAACCCAAAGAGCATACAGAAGATGGCTATTCCTGCAAAAACGGTTAGTTCACCGGCACTGGCCGCCTGTTTGCCAACCTCACTAGCAAGCTTATTGGCTAGACCGGTAGCCATAAAGTAGGCGCCCATTATAAAAGACACGTACCGCAAGGGTGCCAGTTTGGTAATAAATGACAAAGCAATGGGCGAAAGGCAAAGCTCGCCGACTACATGCAGGCCATACGCGGCAAAAAGCCAATAAATAGATGCTTTGCCATCGGCATTACTTTGAGTTTGCAGCGCCGCACCTACTAAGAACAAAAAACCCGCACCTGCAATAATGGGCCCCATACCCATTTTAAAAAGCGACGACGATTCAAAACCCGCTTTCGACCACCATGTCCAAAACCAGGCTACTACACCGGCAAAGAGTATCACGAAGATAGCATGCAACGATTGCAGCGTGCTGGCCGGAATTTCCAGCCCAGCCACCACACGGTCGATTTTCTGCTTTGCAAACAGGTTCATAAGACCACCGGCTTGCTCATAGGCCATCCAGAAAACGATGATAATAAGGAACGAAAGCAATAAGACGATGATCCTGTCCTTCTCCTCACGCGTCAGACTGGTCACCTGAACACCAGCAGATTTCTTTGGGGCAGGTGTGAAATTCCCGACATCTTTAAGGTGCTTCTGCCCGAATACATATACAATCTGTCCCAATGCCATTCCAAGACCTGCGAGGCCAAACCCGTAGCGCCAGTTGATCACTTCGCCCATATATCCTACGATAATGGGAGCGCTCGCAGCCCCGATGTTTATGCCGAGGTAAAAGATATAAAAGGCATTGTCACGGCGAGCATCGCCGGGCTTGTACAAACCACCGACCATGGAAGATATATTGGGTTTGAGGGCGCCAACACCCAGAATTATGGTGGCAAGGCCTGCGTAAAATGCGGTGACATCATTGATGATCAGCAAGCCATGTCCGATGATAATGAGCACGCCTCCTAGGAACACAGATTTCTTTTGTCCTAATACGCGGTCGGCGAGTAAGCCACCCGGAACGCCCATCATATATACCAGCATGGTGTACCAACCGTACAGTTCCAGAGCAGTGGCATCGTCCCAGCCGAAACCGGGATTTTTCTCGTCCGTCCGCGCTACAAGGTAAAGGATGAGAATTGCCCGCATTCCATAGTAGGAAAAGCGCTCCCACATTTCGGTGAAAAAAAGTATGTACAATCCGATCGGGTGTCCCCACAAGGTTTTTCGCTCCATAGCCATTTTAATTTTAGCGGCTAAAGATACAATTAATGATTAATTTCCCATGCCAGGTTGATCGTAGACCACCCTGTGCAAAATGAGGCCGGATGCAGGGGCAATGTAATCAAAAGGCATATCATCGGGCATTTCGATCGATTCGCGAAGTTGCTCCAGTGAAATCTCCTTGCGCCCCAGTTTTAATAACTGCCCCATCATCAAGCGGATCTGGTTTCTGAGAAAACCTTTGGCGTGGATGCGGTATAAAAAACTCTTTTCAGGAAAATAGCTAGCCGTGTAAATATTGTTTTCCTCAATTTTACTTAACAGCACCTCTCGATCAAATGATTTCTTTTCTTTGGATTTTGCACAATACTTTCTGAAATCGTGAATGCCTTCAAAAAGTCTTGCTCCCTCTTTCATAAGATCAATATCCAGATTGTCAATGAACGAGGACATTATTGGCGCGCAAAAAGGATGGCATTTTTCTCCGTATGAAAACAAGTACATATACTCCTTCACCCGGGGTGACTGGATAACATTGAATGCTGCTGTTGTTTCTTCGATTTTCAATGCCCGTAAGTCGAAAGGAAGGTTGCGGTTGAATTCGGTTAAAAAGTGTTTCTGATCCAGTGGTTCCTTCATAAATAATTCAACTACAGAATGATTGGCGCTTACCATGGCATCGGTACGGCTGGTTCCCAATGTCTTAAAATCAGTATGCCCCAACACAAACGTGATCGTTTTGTCGATCATCAGGTGAATTGTTTTAAGGTTCGGTTGCTTGGCCCAGCCATGAAAGCGGAATCCGAGGTATTGAATATGGATGAGGTAAAAAAATTGTTGCGATGCCATGGATGTTAATTATTAGGATACGTTGCCTGGTATTTCTTGGGCGTTACGCCTACAATTTGCTTAAATACCTTACTGAAATGATACCTGTTTTTGAAACCGCATTCAGAATAGGCCTGGTCGATAGGCAGGTATTTTAACAGGTTCTTTGCCAGATCAATTCGCATTCTGCTGAGGTACGAATGAAAGCTTTCCCCATAAATTTCCCGGAATTTATGGGTGACATAGGACGGGCTACGGTTTATAAATTTTGATGCCGAACGAACAGATATGAATTTTGACAGGTTTTCATCAATGTATTTTTTCAGGTAGTACTCTGGCTTAGCTTTTTTTATTTCAACGAATTTGTTCTTGAGAATCAACTCTGAGAATTTTTGAAAAACGTCAGAAATCAATACCAATTTTTCCTTGGGAATGATCTCCATGGAATTATAACAGTTTTCCAATGCCTCGATTTGCGTATACTCATTCAACGAAAATTTTTTGACAATAGAATTGAATTCATCTTCTACACGTACCTGGCCAAAATGCAAATAGCCTACCAGGTAACTCTCGATAAATAGAGGAAGAAACATTTCATACAGACCATTATAGCATTGATATAAAACAGGCTTTTTTTGCTCTCTGGCCTGCCGAAACTTGTCCCGATCGCATGCGACACATTTGTGTCTTAATTCCTTTTGTATCAACACACAATATTCCTGGTAGTCGCCATTATTCCCAGCAATCTCCTTAACATATTTATCATCATCAATGGCGTAAATAAAAGAAGTACGAATTGAAAACAGGCTCGAAAGCAAATCCATCATTTTCTGGATTTCACCTACTTCGATGATCAATTCTTCATGGAGGCCAATCATTTTTCTAAATTCAATTGAATTTAATAAAAATATCTATTCGAAGTATTTGCCCGAATGGATATATCCTTCGCTCGATTTGACATTGAAATTCAGCCTCTGTGAAATTATACTTGTACTGAGTGTTTAATAAAAGTTTCACTAAGCATGGATACACAATCAGAAGAAAAATTACTACCTCAGGAGTGGCCGGGAATACACTACTACGATGAAAAGGAGGTGGCCGCTGCGTCGCGCGTCATCCGGGCGCAGTCACCCTTTAGGTTTTATGGACCGGATTTTCAGCATGAAACAGCGCAATTTGAAAAGGAATTTGGCGGATATGTTGGTGTAAAACACTGCCTGGCTGTATCGCATGGGACTGCCGCATTGCAGGTGGCTATCGCTGCGATGGGAGTTGGTCCGGGCGATGAGGTACTTGTACCGGGATATTTCTGGGTATCCACCGTAAGTGCTATTATTAGAAGTGGCGCAATCCCAAGGTTAGTAGATGTGGATGCAAGCTTCAACCTGGATCCGGAGGATTTAGAAAAAAAGATTTCACCCAGAAGCAAACTTGCCATCATGGTTCCTATGGGCGGTGTTATCGGCCAAATCGAAAAAGTTGCATCGATATGCAAAAAGCACCATATCTACCTTTTGGAGGATTGTGCTCAATCCAATGGTGCTTCACAGTTTGGGCGAATGGTAGGATCCTTTGGTGATATGTCCATTTTTTCATTCCAGATCAATAAAAATATGACCGCAGGAGAAGGAGGAGCCGTTCTAACGAATTCCGATGAACTTTATAAAAAGGCTTTTGCCATCCACGATTTGGGTTACATAAAGGACAAGGAAGGAAATCTGGTCCTTGATGAACCAAACTTGCAGTTTTGGGGAATCGGATGCCGGATGAACGAAGTTACGGCAGCTATTCTTCGTGTGCAACTTCAGAAACTCAATACAATCGTATCCAGTATGCGAACTTTTAAAAATGAGATAAGGGGCATTTTGGCTGCCTTTGAAGGTATTGAAACCAGATTTGTCGCCGATCCCGACGGTGATGGTGGTTCATTCTTGAAAATTATTTTTAAAGACAAAGATACCTCCCTGAGATTCAAGGAAGGTCTTTTGACTAATGGCATATTAGTGAGAAAAGGGGGGTTTTATCCCATCCATATGACCGAATGGGGCCTCCACATTTATTCAAAAATCCCAGCTTTAGTTAATAAGAAATCATTTAGTGGTCACCATTCCGTATGGGAATTAGAAGAAAATAAATGGGCAAAAGACTACTCATACGCCGAAGGCACATTACCTGCACTTGATGATTATGTAAATCGTACAGTCCTATTTTGCATCGCATCTAAACTAACACCTGAACAAAAGGATATAATCAGGAAAGCCTTTACTAAAACCTGTGAGCAAATGAAATTTCCAAAGAAATAACCGCTTTTACTCCATGGAAAAATATCCAATCCCAAAATTTCCAGTCATCATTAGCCTGTTGCTTTCCATCCATTTAAATGCAACGGCACAGGGATACGACAGCAATGTGAAGCTACCCAATGCTCCTTCATTCACCTGGCCTGAAGGAAAAAAGATGGCCCTGAGTCTTACCTTCGACGATGCACGTCTTAGCCAGATCGATAAGGGAATACCAGTGCTCAATAAATATGGCGTTAAAGGCACTTTTTATCTTTCACCGGATTTGATGGACGAGCGCGTAGAAGGCTGGAAAAAGGCCATCAAAGAGGGGCACGACATTGGAAATCACTCAATGGTTCATCCATGTACTGGAAATTTTCCATGGGCAAGGGAGCGCGCCCTTGAAGATTATTCCCTGGCGGACATGGGCCGTGAGCTGGATAACGCCAACGATAGCATTGAAGCAAAGTTGGGAGTAAGACCAGTATCATTCGCCTATCCGTGCGGACAGACGTTTGTGGGTCGGGGTCTGGAAACTAAAAGTTATGTGCCGATCATTTCATCGAGATTCCAAACCGGAAGAACATGGCTCGACGAAGGTCCTAACGATCCCCTTTTTTGTGACCTTTCCCAACTTACAGGTATGGAACTGGATGGTAAATCATTTCAACATATCAAAGCCATGATCGATACAGCCCGAAAAAAAGGACAATGGCTAATTCTTGCCGGCCATGAAATGGATGAGGGTGGATTTCAAACTTCGATTCTTTCCACCATCGACTCCATTTGTAAATATGCATCTGATCCGGCTAACGGCATATGGATTGATCACGTGAAAAATATTGGGGATTATGTTCGCCAACAAAGAGGAATTCATGCACATCCGGAAATGGTTCCCTATCTCGATCCATCCTTGCCGGTATCACTCAGAATAGATGACCTTCTAAGCCGCATGACCTTGGCAGAGAAAATTGGTCAACTCAATATGCCGTGCGGATATTTTAGTGAATTAGGAAATACTCCCGAAGAAAAGTTGGAGGGAAGTCGAAAATTTGCGGAGGGAACATTTTATGAAGGGATTGGCCCCGGAGGCGGATTCTTTACACTGGCAAACAGCGCGCTATTCGAGGGTCCCGTCCAGCAAGCAACTTACTTTAATGAACTTCAAAAAATAGCATTGGAAAAGACAAGACTGAAGATTCCCTTGCTCCAGGTGGAGGAAGGTACACATGGGCTCATGTGTTCCGGATCTACCATATTTCCGGAAGGCCTCTGCCTGGGAAGTACCTGGAATCTGGATCTTATAAACGATGTATATGAAACAGCCGCCAGGGAAGCCCGCTCTGTTGGAATACATGAATTATTTACCTTAGTCATTGAGCCTAACCGCGATCCTCGTTTGGGAAGAAACCAGGAGGGCTATAGTGAAGACCCTTATTTATGCTCTCAGATTGCCACCACCATTGTCCATGCAGTGCAGGGTTATGATGTTTCTTCGAAAGATAAAGTTATTGCAGGATTATGCCACTATCCCGGTCAGAGCCAGCCGGAAAGCGGACTTGAACGGGGGGCCATGGAAATATCCGAAAGAACCCTTCGTGAAGTTTTCCTGCCTCCATGGGTCGCAGGCATAAAAAAAGCAGGGGCACTTGGTGTGATGGCCACCTATCCAACTATTGATGGCATCCCGACGCATAGTAGTCACAAAATACTCACGGATATCCTGCGCGGAGAACTCGGATTTAAGGGTCTCGTTCTGAGTGAGGGGAATGGTGTGAATACGCTAATTTATACTGGTATGGTAAAATCTGAAAAAGAAGCCGCGGCTCTTGCTGCTAATGCCGGAATGGATGTAAGCATATCCTTCGATCAGGGCTATTTTCATGAAATGGTTGAGAATGTGCAAGAAGGTAAAGTTTCGATGACAACGATTGATCGGTCGGTCCGGCGAGTATTAGAAACTAAATTTGCACTTGGATTATTCGACAATCCATTTGTTGATTCTGAAAAAGCCGCATCTATTTCACATCATCCCAGCCACCAGCAGTTAGCACTTCAGGCAGCCCGTGAAGGGATTGTGCTATTGAAAAACAAAGACAATCTACTGCCATTGAAAAAGAGTTTGAAATCCATTGCTGTAATAGGTCCCAATGCTGACGATGAGAGAAATCAGCTTGGCGATTACACATCAGCGGTCATACTTCAGGATATAGTGACGGTACTGGATGGTATAAAAGCCAAAATGGGCACGGGTACAATGATCAATTATGTGAAAGGTTGCAATGTCATTGGCGATGAACTAAATGAAATTGAAAAAGCTGTAAATGCTGCCAAGAAATCAGAAATTGCGCTGGTAGTATTGGGAGAAAATGAATGGCAAAAACCCAAAAAGCAAGGTACGGATGGTGAAGGTTATGATGTGGCAACTCTTGAACTCACAGGAAGACAATTGGAATTAGTGCAAAAAGTACAGGCTACCGGAACACCCACTATTGTCATTTTAATAAATGGCCGCCCGTTGGCCAATCCCTGGATTTCTGATAATATTCCAGCCATATTGGAAGCGTGGATTCCAGGTGAAATGGGTGGTACTGCCATTGCCGATATCCTGTTTGGCGACTACAATCCAAGTGGCAAGCTTTCCATAACCGTCCCACGACATGTTGGACAACTGCCCGTTTATTACAATTATAAGCCTTCCAAAAAGTATTGGCTTGAGGAAGGATGGGGTAATTCGTATGCCGATATGGGTAAAACTCCATTATATCCATTCGGTTATGGAATGAGTTACACTTCTTTCGAATATAGCAATCTTCAGATTTCACCGAAAGAAACAGGAACGAACGGAAAATTCAGCATTTTGGCAGAGGTAAAAAATGTGGGAAAATTTTCAGGCCAGGAGGTTGTTCAACTTTATATTCGGGATGTACTGGGTTCCGTGGTCAGACCAGTAAAAGAGTTGAAGGGATTCCAAAAGATCGCCCTGGCACCAAATGAATCAAAGACCATGAAATTCGAACTTGGATTTGACGAGCTCAAGATGCTTGATCGGGATATGAACTGGGTTGTAGAGCCGGGCGAATTCGAAGTAATGATTGGTGCCTCTTCAGAAGACATTCGACTGAAAGGAATTATTTCAGTTAAGTAGTAACTTTTTAAAGAATTATGCCTGAAAACGGATCCAGAACCTTGCTTATCACGCTGGCTGGAATAGCCGCCCTTGGAGGATTCCTCTTCGGCTATGATACGGCGGTAATTTCAGGGACGCTGTCGTTTGTTCGGTCACAATTTGTCCTGGATCCTGCATCTGAAGGCTGGTATGTGAGTTCGGCCCTGGTCGGTTGTGTAACTGGGGTTTCAGGAGCAGGATGGCTCAGCGACAAATACGGGCGTAAATGGGTGCTCTTACTCGCCGCTGCATTATTCTCCATTTCTGCTATAGGTTGCACCATTGCCGCCAACTTTGATCAACTGGTGCTTTACCGATTTGTTGGAGGTATGGGCGTTGGCATTGCCTCCATGCTATCGCCTATGTACATTTCGGAGATTTCTCCGCCCAGGCTGAGAGGCAGGTTGGTAGCATTATATCAATTGGCAATTACGATTGGCATATTGAGTTCTTTTTTTATAAATGCATGGTTATTAAAACTATCAGGCGAGGCAATATTCAATGATTCATCAGCTCTTAGATTAATTTTTGTTGAAGAGGTTTGGCGTGCTATGCTGGGCAGTGAGACAATACCGGCTGTTGGCTTTTTCCTACTTCTCCTGGCCATACCCAGGAGTCCCCGTTGGCTGATCATTAAAGGTAAAGAAACAATGGCTCGGGTTATTTTGGCGAAACTTGTCGGGGAGAAGACGGCGGAACGTGAAATCAATGAGATCAGAGAAACCGTTGCCCTGGAAAAAGGATCCTGGAAAATGCTTCTTGCCCCGGGGATGAAAGTGGCTGTCTTTCTGGGCGTCTCTTTAGCCGTGCTTGCCCAATTTACTGGTATCGATGCCATCATCTACTATGGCCCCCGCATACTTGAAGGTGCTGGATTTGGATTGGATGATGCCCTTGGAAGTCAGGTCGTGATCGGAACCATCAATATGATTTTTACCCTATTTGCCATCTGGAAAATCGATAGCCTTGGAAGAAAGCCTTTATTGGTATTGGGTACCATCGGCATGCTGATCTCATTGAGTGTGATCGGAACTCTATTTGCATTAGGTATTGCCGAAGGACCGCTGTTGTTAGTTTTCATTTTGGTTTTTATTGCCTGCTTTGCTTTCTCATTAGGACCGGTGGTATGGGTGTTGCTCTCTGAAATTTATCCGACCAGAATCCGGGGGCGTGCCATGTCAATCGCTACCATTGCCACCTGGGTTGGAACATCCATCATTGGACAAATGATCCCTCTTTCGCTGGAAGCGATTGGTCCTTCTTATACTTTCTGGATATTTGCCCTGTTTTGCCTGCCAACCATTTACATTGGATGGAAGATAATGCCTGAGACCAAAGGAAAGACTCTTGAACAAATAGAAAGGTACTGGCTTAATTATTAAGTATTTAAGAGTGAGGTTATAAAATATAATTGATACATCTATGAAGACATTATACAAGAGAGTATTGATAATCCCAGTTGTAGGATTATTTGGACTAATCATGTGTTTTATTCCCGGCCCAAAAGAAAAAACAAGTGATCTGAGGGCTGGCGTTGTAAAAGTCAACATTACGCCGAAAAAGCCCATACTGATGAGTGGTTATGGGAATCGTACGGAACCATTCAAAGGTGTGCACGATTCGATTTATGTCACAACAACAGTATTTGACGATGGAAACAAAAGAACTGTAATTCTTACTGCCGATCTAATCGGTTTTTCACATGAATTCTGCAAAGCCACCATTAAAAAAATCGAAACAGTTACCGGAATTAAAAGTGAACTTATAATGCTGATCGCTAATCATAATCATGGCGGTCCTGCAAATAAAACCTACGGCGATGGTCAAAATGCTGATGTCGAAAATTATATTAACGAACTGCAACAAAATATTGTCGCCGCTGTAGAGCAGGCCACAACCAAGCTCCAACCTGTAAAAATCGGAATGGGAGTTGGATCTTGTACCATGAATATAAACCGAAGGGCGAGATTTGCCGATGGTGCCGTTTGGCTTGGGCAAAATCTCGACGGGCCTTGCGACCATGATGTCACAGTAATAAGAATTGACAATATGGATGGTAACCCAATAGCACTTTTTGTGAATTGGCCATGCCATGGTACCGTCAGTGGGCAAGACAATTATTTGATAACGGGTGATTGGCCGGGCTCTGCAGCGCGATATATTGAAAAAGCATTTGAGGGAAAAATCGTCGTTCCTGTTACCGCAGGAGCATCTGCTGACATTAATCCAATCTATGGACCCGGAAATAGTTTCACCGATATCGATGCCATTGGTATGTTGGTAGGTGAGGAAGTAGTACGAGTCGCCGGGATGATCGAAACTAAGGCAAATGGTAAAATTGATGCCGGAAAAATTACCGTAATGGCAAATGGCAAAAAACCTTTGGAGAGCAGATTCCCCAACCAGAAACTTGAATCAGGCGAACCGGTAGAAATTAATCTATCGACCATGAAAATCGGATCAATCCTCATAGCTGGAGTTTCTGGGGAATTGATGACTGAGATTGGCTTACGAATCAAGGAGGAATCGCCATACAAGAATACGATGATCATCACACATTGCAATGGAAGCAGCGGTTATCTATGTACCAATATGGCTTATCCGGAGGGAGGATATGAAGTGATGGTTTCACGCACTATGCCAGGCACGGAGTATCTAATTTCAGAGAACCTGAAGAAGATGATCCAGAGTCTAGAATGATCCACTATTGTATTAAAATGCTCTGACTTTTAAATGATTATTGATTAACTTATCTGTGATTTATCATTCATATACACTTTTTACATAATACCCAAAAAACAATGAACAAGCTGCACAATACCTCCATCGACAAGATTGGCATTTTATTAATTTTTCTATTTATCCTGATTACCTCCTTAGGTTGCAAAAACGACAAGACTGAACCGCTCGCATATGGCTGGTTCGACTTTGTGATTCCCGACCTGGATACTACACATAACGCCGTCGACATGTCTTTCCTTAATCCTTTACCAGCGGGAGACCAAGGGTGGGTAACGGTAAAAGATGGTCATTTCGTGGATGGAGGGGGGACTCCTATTCGATTTTTTGGCACCAACCTCACCTTCTCTTCTGCATTTCCCGACAAGGAAACCGCCACCAAAATTGCTGCCCGACTAAGTAAGATGGGATATAACGTGGTGCGCTTTCACCATATGGATATGCGAAAAGCCCCGGATGGTATTTGGCAGGAAAATATGATGGACTTTGACGAGAATCAACTGGACAAACTCGATTGGCTCATATATCAATTAAAGCTAAAAGGCATTTATGCTGATATTAATCTGCACGTTTCCCGAAACTATCCCGGAAGCGAATACACTATCAATAATTTCAATTTTGGTAAAGGCATCGATCAGTTTTACCGACCATATATTGATATGCAGAGAGAATACACAAAAAACCTTTTAACACATATAAATAAATATACAGGTCAAAAATATATCGATGAACCAGCAGTTGCGTTCGTGGAGATCAATAATGAGAATTCTCTTCTCTCAAACTGGAGGCTATTAACTCAATTAAATCATGATCATTCCACGGCGTTATCTAAACTTTGGAATAACTGGCTTGGGAAAAATCCAGACTACAATCAACTGCGCAATGGTAAGACTCTCTACCAGATTATTGAAGGTTATGATAGTCTTGCATCGGATGATGAGAAAAAAGCCATGTGGGCATTTCTTTTGAATACTGAAATGTCATATGCTCAGGAGATGGTTACCTTACTTAAAACTGAACTTACTGTGAAATCTCTTGTTTCTGAAACACAGGCAAGTTACAGTGGTATCGGAGGTTTATGGCGCGAATCTCAGGTCGCTGATTTTATTGATATGCACGCATATTGGGAACATCCCCAGTTCCCAAATACTTCATGGTCCAGAACTGACTGGTTGATTCGGAATTCTTCCATGGTTTCGGATAAAAAAGCAGGGACCTTATTGCGATTCAGTCAACATAGGGTGACAGGTATGCCACTAACCATCAGCGAATATGATCATCCGGCTCCCAATTTCTTTTGCGCTGAAATGTATCCAATGCTCAACTCTATTGCAGCATTCCAGGGATGGGACGGGATTTACCATTTTACATTCGATCGTCCTTATGAGGAGGGTAAAATAAATGGCTTTTTTTCCAGCAGTGGTCACCCTATGAAACAAGTATTTTTACCTATTGGAGCTGTCATGTTCCGCATGAACGGTGTAAAACAAGGGCAAACTATGGTTCAATTGAATATTCCAGAAAGAGAGGTTCTCAATCAATTGGTGAAACATGGAGACCTTTTACGACTTCACGGTAGCAACATGGATAAAATTTGGGAAGAAGCCGGAGGTTCTTATGCATTGCCTGTAATGAATCCATTCGAAGTAAAATTCGGCGGTGAGACACTTAACCTCTCCACTAAAATACCTGAACAATCAGGACCCTGGCAAGGTGAAACAGGTGAAATTATATGGAATAACACTGATTCTCTTAATGCTACATTCCTGGTGAACTCTCCCTATGTGAAATCAGCGGTTGGATATATTGGTGGAAAAACGATAGATCTGGGAGAGATAGCGGTTAAAATGGATAGCACACCGTATAATTGGGCAAGTATTTCATTGGCTGCACTGGATGGCAAACCCATAAACGGATCATCAAAAATGCTCTTGGTAGTTGCTGGGAGAGCTGAAAATACAGACATGGGTTGGAATGACGCAAGAACAACAGTAGGCAATAAATGGGGCATTGCACCAACCAGAGTCGAGGGTATTCCGGTTCGCATTAACTTTAAAAACATGAACTCTCTTAAAGTATCTTCTTTAGATCCGGCTGGAAATGTGAATCTTGCTATCCCTGTACATGGGAATAGCAAAGAACAGCGAATTAATCTCGATTCACGATATGAAACCCTTTGGTTTCTTGTCGAACAGGAACAGTGAGTTATTCAAAAACGCAGTTTTTATTAAAGGACAGAAAATCTTATTGGGAAATCATAGACTCCAGCATGAGCCTGGTAAAGGCTTCAGCACCTAAATGCATATAATTTTTTTCAGAGCCCTTGAGATATTCACGTAACATGGCGCCAGATAAAGGTTTCAGCTGATTGGACCGGAACTTAATTTTTATTGCGTTGTAATTGCCGTTCATTTGCCAAAAACTTGACACACCGGTATTTATAAACTGGCTGAAAAAGCGGCGCAACCATAATTGGTCACCCGTATGTCCCTTTTCGGAAGTAGCCATTTTCTTTCCAGCCAGGTGAAGAATACGTTGAGCCGTGGCACTTTTAATCGACTCAATGGTTTTTTCCAATCCTTTTTCTCCGGGACATATGATCAAATGAAGTTGGGTGGAAAGTATAAGAAACCCATATATCTCCACTTTCTCATGATCAATACAATAAATAAGTGACGAAACGATTTCATCTGAAAACATGCGATTATCGAATAATCCTGTACCATTTGAGCTTTCTGTTGATATTCCAACGACTTTTAGTGAAATAAAATAAAGAGGAGATTCCCGCAACTCTGGTGTGTTGTCTGTCATGCGATTGGTGTATTTAAAAAAGTATACGAATCATATAAAACATGCAATATTGTATGGTTAGCGTCAATCCTTTCCGCATTCATACAAACTATCCTTTATGATAGAACAATAAATACGTAACCCACGGAATGAAAAAAAATTGCGGGGGAAACAGCTATTTGTCCAGATTGCGCACTTGTACTCTGAATGGATCGCCGGGGAGTGTTGGGTTGAAAGGCATAAAAACCCTAAAAATCCCATGCTCATAAATGGCATCAATGCGCTTGAAATCAACGTTATAAGGAATCTTAATGGCTTTGAAAAACGCTGGAAACATAAACACTTGTTCGGAGTGAGGAACCCTGGTCATATGCATTACATTGATCAATAACTCATCTTTATTGATCGTAAAATTAAACGCCTCAG
>JBGSYX010000019.1:0-11483 GCA_041750735.1 Cyclobacteriaceae bacterium | reverse complement strand
CTCAACCTGAGCAGAGCATCAATTACGAAGTGGGGATGCGTTACAATCGAACCGCATTTTCCGGCCAGGCAATCTTTTTCCTGAACAGGTACAGCAATTTACTCGGTGCTGATTTTGCTTCTTCAGGAGGCGGTGGTACGGGCGATTTGTTCAATGCTGGCGAGGCGCAAACTCATGGTTTGGAATTGCAGGCAACCTATGATTTGCTTAACGGAAACAGTCAGGTTTTTGTATTGCCCCTCAGTATTTCCTACACCTATACAAACGCGAGGTTTTTATCCGATTTTACCGGTGAATTTGCAGATTATGGCATCGTAAACAGCGGTGATCAGTATCCATATCTCGCACCTAATCAATTGAGCGTAATGCTGGGTTTGGAGCATTATTTATTCGACTTCAACGTGAGCGCAAGATACATGGATGCAATGCGTACCATGCCTGGCCAGGGGCCAATACCGGAGAATGAAAAAACAGACGAATATTTTGTAATTGATATAAGCGGCAGCTGCAAGTTGAGCCGCAACATCGGCCTTTTCGCAAGTGCAACCAATATCACCAACGAGGTCTATGTGGTGGCACGTCGGCCGGCTGGTTTACGACCCGGAATGCCAAGAGCTTTCAACATCGGTATCAGCGCAAACTTTTAGTCATAAAAATTCGCTTTTTTCCCAGCGAAGTGTACGTTGATCAAGGGAAAGACAAGTAAAGACTTTACTGTCGCTAGATAGGTTACAGGAACATATACCAACTGGAAGGCGTGCTACAGAAAGCAATGGAGATGGGGCTGTACAAAAATGGTGTTTTAATTTGGAGGAGTGTGGATGTAAACCCAAGCAAGAGAGGGGAATTGCCTGGTTAGGAAAACTACTCTTTGTGTTGGAAGTTGATAAGATCTTTGCCTGAACCTTTTATTAATTCCACTGCCCACTTTGTAATGACCACAGAACTTATGATTCCGCTTATGCTGTCCAACGAGTAAAGGTTATAAAACATGCCCACTGTCAAGGCGATGATAGCTGTCACGCTTGTCAAACCGTCTGCGAGCACATGCAAATATGCGGAGCGGATGTTGTGGTCGTGATGCTCGTGCTCATGATGAAGAAACAAAGCGCTCAACGCATTTACCACAAGTCCGATGACCGCAATGAAAATTGCCTCACCGAACTTGATTGGCAATGGATGCAATAGTCTGTCCACGGATTGAATAGCCATGATAACGGCAACAACTTGTAAAACGATAGCACTTGAAAAGCCCGAAAGAGCAAGAAGTTTTTTTCTGTCAAAAGAAAAATTGTCTGTCTGTGAATACTTACGCGACACGACATAAGCAATCCAGGCCAGTCCAAGAGCAAAGACATGAGACGCCATGTGATAACCGTCTGCGAGTAAAGCCATCGATTTTGTCCAGTAACCGAAAGCAATTTCCACAACCATTGTCACCGCGGTCAGGTAAACAACCCAGCGTGTCCGCTGTTCATGCGCATGGTCGTGCTCGTGGTCATGAGAGTCTGTCGCTGTTGGAAGTGTAGCTCTGTCGCGCATGCTATTGTATTTATAAAAGTTGCAGTCTAAAGTTAAGGATTTGTCTTTTACGGGTTGTTGCCAACTTACATAATATCGAGGAAGGTTTTCTCAACAAAACTTGCTCTATATGACCAGAGTGGGGTTGTGCAGAGGGTGGGGGGCGCATTACGTTGAGCTAAACGCGAGACAACTAGTGTAAATTTCTAAAACTTTTACTACCCTACAGGCTGGCTTTAGCTCTTTCAGTATTTTATATATTTGTTATAAAGGCTTTCCATTGTATCTCTGGTTAGAGGCTTTGTAACAAAGCCAGATACTGAATCCCATGACATTGCTTTTGCTTTAGTTTCAGGACTATCGGAAGTTGTGAGCATAACGACTACTATGCCGCTTCTAATATCTGTATCCAAACGACTGTATTCATCTAGAAACTCCCAACCATTCATTCCAGGCATATTGATATCCAAGAATATCAGAATAGGCTTAAGGTTGTTTTTTTTGATCATTGAATTAAGATAATCTAATGCTTCAGTCCCTGACTCCTCTACTATGATATTAGATTCAAAATTTGCTTTTTTAATTTCTCTTTCATGAAAGAAATTGTCATTCTTATCGTCATCAATAAGCATGATACACATTGCTTCTTTTTTCATACAGTCATATTTGATATGGTGAAATAAAATGTTGTACCTTTATCTAAAATCGATTCAACCCAAATTTCTCCATGATGTAATTGAACTATTTTTTTGCAATTAGCAAGTCCTATTCCTCTCCCTTTATACTCATCTTCATTGCTGTGAATGCGTTGATAGATATTAAATATTTTTTCAAAATGGATAGGAGCGATTCCTATACCATTATCCATAACTGAGAATTTCCACTTCTCGTTCATTTTCTCTGAACGGATTTGAATTTTTGGTTGGGTGCCACTTTTCTGAAATTTAATTGCGTTTATAATGAGGTTTTGGAAAAGTTGACGGATTTCAGTTTCATAAAGATATAGCTTAGGCATTTCTGTTACTTCTATCGCTGCATTTGAGGTTTTTATAAGAGTTCCAAGGTCTGCAATTACATCTGTAATTATTTTATTGCAATCTACTTCAACAAGGTTAAGATTACCGCCCAAGCGTGTAAAGTCCAGGAGCGATTTGATTAGAATGCTCATTCTATTTGCGGAATCTTTTACTGCTTGAAAATATTTTCTACCATTATCATCTAAAAGCACTAAATAATCCTCTTCTAAAACCTGAATGTAATTTGAGATCGTCCGAAGTGGTTCTTGAAGATCGTGTGAAGCAATATAAGAAAATTGCTCAAGATTCTTGTTAGCGATGGCTAACTCTTCTGCCCGTTTCTCTTTCTCTTCGTTCTGAAAAGCAAGTTCTTTGTTGGCTATGATTAATGCTACCGCGCGTTTCTCTTTTTCCTCGTTTTGAAAAGCAAGTTCTTTATTAGCGATGGCTAACTCTTCTGCCCGCTTATCTTTTTCTTGGTTCTGAAATGCACGTTCTTTATAGGCGCTGATTAATTCTGCTGCACGTTTCTCTTTCTCCTCGTTTTGAAAAGCAAGTTCCTTGTAAGCTTTTAATAAATCTTTTGATTTCTTATCTTCTTTCATTTTCTATCTCCAAGAAGTTATGTGTTAAAGTTACAATTGAAATTTGAAACGACACTCTTTGTTCTAAACTTGCCTGTAACGAGTCGCTATACAAGGGATTGCGTATATTTCCAATGTATCTGAAGACTGCTTTTCGGGGTCTTGGTCTATTCTCATTAAAAAAAATGTGGCATGGTGGCCTTTGTTACTAAGCTATGGTATAAAGGGCAAATCTCCAAATTTTTTGGCGGGAAGAATAACGAGAGAAGAACAATTGAACAACCGAACAATTGAATGAAGAATAATTGCGGGGTAGTGGAGAAGTGAGGTCTCGCTTCGCAAGGACTCCAGACAGCCGGGCAAGGATTTCAAATCCAATAATTAGGACTTCGACATTTCAAATCGAATAGCGTGTTCAGTGCATTATTCCTTTTTTAGGACTACATAAGCCAGTGGAAATCTCCCTTTAATCTGTAATGCTTTTTTAATAATCAAGCCATTGTTTGTCAGCATACTTTTAAAACCTCCTATACTCCACTTGTTGACAATTCTAAATCCAAAAAAAACTCTGCCAACAATATCAATAATCCTACTTTTAATATTTTCTCCAACACAAAATGTCGGGACTATAAAAACTCCACTATCCTTCATTACTCGTTTAACCTCCTTTATGGGTTTCGCAGGATCATAAAGCAGGTGTAATAAATTGGTTGCTATTACTATATCGAAGCTTTTATCAGCGAAGTTCAAATTATATGAATCTTGAATTTGAAAATCGATGTTTTTGATATTTGTTTCTTCTTGCTTTTGCTTTGCTATGCGAATCATCTCTGGAGATAGATCTGTTGCAATAATTGATGATACTTTTGAACAAATAGAAAAAGATATAATTCCAGTCCCAGTCCCTATCTCTAGCACATTGCTATTTGTCTTAAGCTCTATATCAATGTTTTCAATAATTGAGTTATAAGTTTTACAAAACATGTCATTTATGAATGAATCATAATTGCTTGCCAGTTTATCCCAAAGCTTCTTTTCTTTTTCCTGCCTATTATCCATAATATTATTGTATTTCATTCATTTTCTTTGCATTGTACCCAACGTTTGGCGGTATGAAATGTTGCCGATTGCGGGCGATGTCCTAACCAGATACACAAAAGTTGAATCAGGCTACAACCATTGAATAACAGCTGATCCGGCAATTTTTTATATCGCGGGTTAGCGGTTCGTTCTTTTTTGCGTCTATGTATACTTGAATTTCTCATATCAGTCGCCTTTTTAATAACTGTGCATTTACTGCAACCACAATGGTACTTAAACTCATTAAAACAGCGCCAATTGCAGGACTTAACATAAATCCCCACTTATATAATACTCCTGCTGCCAAAGGAATTGCGAGAATATTGTAGCCCGCTGCCCACCATAGGTTTTGTATCATTTTGTTGTAGGTGGCCTTGCCAAATAAAATTAGGTTGGCTATATCTTTTGGGTCGGAGTTTACTAAAATAATATCTGCTGTTTCTGCTGCTACATCAGTGCCTGAACCAACGGCAATACCGATATCTGCTTGTGCTAATGCAGGAGCATCATTTACACCATCGCCTGTCATGGCAATATATTCACCCTTTTCCTGAAGTTCTTTTACTTTTTCCAATTTATCATGTGGCAATACGTTTGCTAAATAGCCATCCATTTTCAACTCGTCACTTACTTTCTTTGCCACTTTTTCGTTGTCTCCTGTGAGCAATAAGTTTTTAATTCCTGCTTCTTTAAGAATTTGAATGGCTTTAGAAGAACTTTCTCTTATTTGATCGAAAAAGGTAAAATACCCTGCCGCTTCTTGTTCAATGAGTATATATACAACTGTCCCTGTAAAATCATCGGTTGTTTCAGAGACGCTGATGTTTTGTTCTTTCAGGTAATTGGGGCCTACTACTTTTATTTCTTTACCATCCACATTTCCTTCCAGACCTTTTCCGGGTAAGTAATTAAAGTTCTCCGATTTAGGAATTTCGATATTCAATTCTTTTACTTTTCGCATCAATCCTATAGCGATGTAATGTTCCGAATGTTGCTCAATGCCCGATGCCAATCGCAGTAATTCTTTATCATTATATTTTTGATTTAACACCTTCACTTCCTGCAATTCATGCGACCCTTTCGTAAGTGTTCCGGTCTTGTCAAAGATGATAGTTGTAATCAATCGTGCATTTTCAAAAGCTGTCCTGTTGCGAATAAGCAACCCTTTTTGAGCCGAAATAGAGGTTGATATAGCTACTACCAACGGCACGGCTAGACCCAAGGCGTGAGGACAGGAAATAACCATTACCGTAACCATTCTTTCCAAAGCAAACACAAACGGAAAGCCTAACAGTAGCCAAACAGCAAGCGTTATTATACCGCCACCCAGGGCAACCATTGTTAAAACCTTTGCTGCACGGTCGGCAAAATTTTGTGTTTTAGATTTTATTTTTTGAGCATCTTCAACAAGCTTCACCACTTTATTAAGGTAGCTGTCTTTGCCTGTGCTTTCAACTTTTATCGTAAGCGAACCATTGCTGTTTACTGCACCACCTATTACTTTGCTATCTTTTTCTTTTTTTACAGGTTTACTTTCACCTGTTAGCATACTCTCATTTACATAGCTTTCACCATCTGTCACAATGCCGTCCACCGGAACTTTTTCGCCCGGCTTCACCATTACCATATCTCCAATCTTCAATTCACTGACCGGCATATCGTGAATATGTCCATCCTTTATATGGTGTGCAGTTGAAGGCATCATCTTTACAAGTAATTCCAAAGAACGGGAAGCACCCAGTACCGATTTCATTTCAAAGTAATGACCGATGAGCATAATGTCTATCAGGGTTGCCATTTCCCAATAAAAGTCCATACCCTGCAAACCGAAAGTGATGGCTACACTGTATGTCCATGCAACTGTAATAGCAACACCAATCAATGTCATCATGCCAATGGCTTTGTCTTTTACTTCATCAAACAATCCTTTAAGGAATGGATAACCGCCATAAAAGAAAATGAATGTTGAAAGGATTGCTAAAACATATTTGTCTCCCTGAAAAGTCAACTCAAATCCTAACCATTGCTGTATCATTTGCGATAGAGCAAGCACTGGAATAGATACTATCGAACATATTATAAATCGCCTCCAAAAATCTGCAACATTGTGCCCTGCATGTTTGTCGTGTCCGCTCTCTCCACGATTCGAATGATTATCATGTCCATTGTGCTCATGTGTTGTATGTAAAGTATGATTTTCCATCTTTTTCATCTGTTAATAGTTTATCGCTTGTTGTGGTATTTTAGTATGACCGCTAACCAATAGTGTGGCTTTAGCATTGCGTATCATATGATTGAGCCAAAATAAATTGTGCAGTAAGCAGGAATCCGATCAGGATTCCAATGCTCAATAATAGGTGCTTCTTCATGTTGGTTTGTTTAAACTGTTTTCAGAAGTCATTAATTTATTGTATCGTGCTCTTGGTAGAACCACACGTCAACATTTTATTTCCGTAAAATGGGTTCTTAATTTCACTATATTCACTTAGCCAGGTGCCCCCTTTTCCATTGTTGTACATCGGGCAAAACTGTTGGTACAGCGTCCTGTCTGTGCCGGTTATTTCTAATAAATCCATAAATTCACCAGCCATTTCTTGAAAGCGCTCCCGTTGATGATCAATTTCACTTTTAGCGATATGTTCGCCATGATCCTCAATAATCTCCAGAATTTCATTGATTTCACTTTGTTTTGAAGATTCAAAGGAATCTACTTCAAATGCCTTTGCAGACCCGGCTAATTTTTGACCTGCATCGGAAGCTGCTTTTGAATCAGTGCGTACCAACGCATTTTTGATATTCAGGTAATTTTCGATCAATACCGAGACTGCATTTTTTTCTTGCATTACCATATCTGATCCTTCAGACATAGGGTGTTGTTCCGCATGCGTCATGGCGCCGTGATCGTGTGCTCCAGTTGCGTTTTCTTGGTTTGTTGCTTTTCCATTGCCACAAGCAAGTAGTGAAAGTGATAAGCCAACCACCAGGGTTGAGGTAAGTACTGAATTTTTGTTTTTCATTTTTTTAAAATTTATTGGTTAAACAAGTTGTTAGTGTTTTTCAAGGGATTAAAAGGGCACAATCTACCGTATGATTCCTGTAGTCAGAATTTAGTGTCGAAAGCGCCGTTTCATTTTATGCTTTTCATCGTATTTCATTGGATAGTTTTTATGTTTTCACCACACGAAAGCATGGCATTTCCGAAATAAGGATTGAGGATTTCACTTTCCTTACTCAGCCAATCAGCGCCTTTATTTGAATCAGCCATCGGGCAATGTTGAACGTAATATGGTACAGCGAATGGTCCAAAGGATTCGGCCATAGTTATCATAACTTTGGAAATGGCAATGAAATTTGCCCGGATATCTTTAATATCATCAAGGTGTTCTAAATGTTGAATCTCTGGTTTTAAGGCTGATGATTGTTTCATCCAAATGGCATGTGCTTCATCTCTAAATAGGTTCATAGCAATGCTACCTAATGAAGTATTCATTGACGTGCCTGCCGCTTTAGCCTGTTTAAAGTCGTCATTTGCCAGCGCTTCTTTCATTTTGAAATAATCATCAAAAAGGGGTTGCATCGCTTTTTTTACTTCTACGGATGCAACTGATTTTGTAGCATTGGAGGGCATATTCTCCATTTCTAAAGGGCTATTACCATCATGGTTATGGTCTGTCATAGCCTCACCACCCTCCTGATTCATCATACTAGGCTTGCCCTCCAATTGGGCTGTGGCATCGACACTAAAAGCGCCCTGTGTCACGATTTCTTCTCCATTAGTTAGGCCATTCAAAACGACATAACTGTTGCCCAAATAAGGACCCAATTCAATTTCGCGAATTTTGAAAACCAGTTCATCGCTGTCGGAATGTTTTACATATACAATCGAGCGCTTGCCGGTCCAAAGCACGGCAGAGCGGGGAATAACCAACTTATCCTTGAATTCGCCGAGATTGGCTTTGACCAGCCCTGTGGCAAACATTTCAGGTTTTAGTTTTGCCCCTGGATTGTTGATTTCCACACGAACTTTGGCAACGCGGGTTACCGGGTCAATCACAGGATCGATAAACATGATGGAACTGGAAAAGCTTTTGCCAGGTAATGACTGGATGGTGAAATCTATTTTGTCACCTATTTCCAGAAACGGTAGATCGCTTTCATAACCATCGAACAATATCCAAACGCGCGACAAGTCTGAAACTTCGTAAAGAACCGAACCCTGGCTGACATAGTCTCCATTGTTGACGCGCCTTGCGGTAATAATGCCTGAAGTGGTTGATTCTACCTCTATATTGGCTTGAACATTCCCGGAACTTTCGATTGCCGAAATTTGAGAGTCGGTCAGTTTCCACTGGCGAAGTTTTTCTTTTGATGCCTCATAAATTTCTGGTTGTGTCTGTTTCGTTTTTGCCGCTTCGAGCAATTCCTGCTGGGCCGTTACCAATTCCGGAGAATAAATGATCGCGAGTTTTTGTCCTTTGGTTACAGGCTCGCCAGTAAAATTAACCAAAAGCTTTTCAATCCTTCCGGAGATATGTGCCACCTGATTTTGCAGTAAGCGCTCATCAGCTTGCACTTTCCCGTAAAGGCGTAATTCTTTTTCAGGATTCTGGCGTGAAACAACCGATGTCAGCACGTTGGCTAACTGTGCTGCCTCTTTCGTCAAATGTATTGCTGCCGGGTCCATTTCTGCGGTACCGCTTTGGGTGAGTGGAATCAGATCCATTGCACAAATGGGACATTTACCAGGCTTGTCCATCCTGATTTGTGGATGCATGGCGCAAGTCCAGACCTCACCACTCGCTGCTTCGGCAACATGGTCGTGTTTTTCGTCGGTAGTAGGAGAGGAATGGAAGAATATCCAACCCAAAAATATACCTCCCATAAGGATGAGGCTGAAGTGAACGTATTTATTACTAAATATTTTCATCGTAGTTGATTTTATGTTACTGAATTTTTGAATATGCCATTAATCGCTTGAGCCATGCAACAGATGTATTGTAGTCAGCTACTGCCTCCGCTTGCAGGTACTCGTAATCGAGCGTTTGCTGTCGGACACGCAATATGTCTGTGAGGGAAGCACCCGACGAAGTAAAACTTTTAAACATGATGTCGAGCGATTTTGACGCCAGCTTGTATTGATCAGCATATAGTTGTGTTCTCCGCTTTGCGTCCTGATATAGCTGTAATGCCTGATAATATTCTACTTGTAGCGCGTTGGCCACAGCCTGATAATTCTGGATATTGGCTGATTTCAGATACTCTGCCTCATCGCGCATGGATTTATATTTTTTGCGATAAATGGGTATAGTTGCAGTTATCATGGGCATCACCATGTCCTTGCCGTTCATTTCCAGCGTAGACATCTCACTCTCATTGATCAGCGAATAATTTACGCCCACTCCGACCATTGGGTAACTCATCCTGGCAACCATTTGCTTGCGAGCTTCCAGCGATTGCTGTTCGAGCTGAAGCATCCCCAGCATGGGGTTGTTTGCCAGAATACTGTCTGTTATACCCAAAAGTGAAGCGTCAAAGCTTTCCAACTCTATAGAATCAGGTACACTTATACTTGTGGCTTGTGGCCTGTTCAGATAGCTGTTAAATTGAGCAGAAACGGTACTAAACTGGTTTTTCAGCAGACTAATACTATTCTGAAGGTCGCCAATTTCAATCTGAATTCTATACACGTCCGAAAGTCCCGAGCCACCAGAGGAGGACCCCATTGAGCTGCCACCCATTGGAGTATTCGCCTGGTTTGAAGCTGAACCGGCAGAACTGCCCGAACCTCCTCCCATGGTATTCATCCCTGAAGATCCGAAACTTGTGCCGGGAGCCGGTGTTGTTGATGGGCCAGAAGGCGTTGAACGGTTCCCTGAAGGACCAGCTTGAAACCTGACAACAGCCAGCCGTTCAATCGTGCGAAGCAGATCAATGTTTTTTTCCGAAACGCGGATGTTCTGTTTGACCTTATTTAATTCATACCAGGTGCGCTGCACATCATAGTATACCTGCAATTTGGCATCGCGAAATGTTTCATACCTGGCCTGTGCCATGAGGCTCATCTCATCCTGGGCATTTTTTAATACACCAAACCAGGGAAACATTTGCATCAACCTGATATCAGCCAGTTGACTACCTCCCAACAGCTCCATTGGTTCCAGGAAAATACCAAGACTAAATTCAGGATCGGGCAGACTACCAACCTGTGGTACTTTTTGAAGCGCAGCCTCATATTCAGCATACCGCTGAAGTACTGTTGGATTGTTTTTGGCTGCAATTTCAAGGTAGTTGAATAAGGAATCGGTCTTTTCCTGACTAAACCCAATAACCCAACTACCAAGAGCAAGCAATGTGAACAGTAATTTTTTATATGTCTGAGTTTTCATCATCTTGATCATTAAGGTTATGAATTGCTGATTTATTATGATTGGTCACGGCACCTTCCCTCCACATCGCCTGAAACATCGGGACAACGAAGACGGTCATGACCTGAATAACCATACCGCCAAACATGGGGATCGCCATCGGTATCATGATGTCAGAGCCCTTGCCAGTCGATGTTAAAACAGGTAAGAGTGCGATCACTGCTACTGCGGTGGTCATCATGGCAGGACGGACTCGTTTCAATCCGGCAGCAACTACAGCTTCACGTACATCGTGAACAGTAGCAGGATGACGTGCCTCAAATACCTGATGTATGTACGTGCCCATAATTACGCCATCATTGGTAGCAATTCCGAAGAGAGCGATGAACCCGACCCAGACCGCGACGCTTAAATTAATCGTGTGCATCTGGAACATATCCCGAAGGTTGATACCTTCGATAGAAAAATTAAGGAACCAATCCTGGCCATATAACCAAAGCATAATAAAACCCCCGGCAAAAGCCACGAAAACTCCTGAGAAGTGTATGAGCGAGGCAGTCACTGTGCGGAACTGGAAATAGAGCAACAGCAAAATCAGGAGTAAACTTATCGGGATAACTATCGCCAATCGTTTGGTAGCCCTTATCTGATGTTCGTAATTCCCTGCAAATTGATAGGATACACCGGCAGGTAGAACCAGCGCGCCCGAGCTCAGTTTTTCCTGTAATATTTTGGTCGCCCGATCCACTACATCAACTTCAGCAATACCTTCGTTCTTGTCGAAAATAAAATCGGTGACGATGTAGTTCGCTTTGAATGCGGTTTCAAAGAGTTCGCGTGTGAAGAAACGCCAGTCGCGTGCGAGGGCAAAGTCTTTGGATTTTAGCTCAAGAAAGTCACTGGGAATCTCCGCCAAC
>JBGSYX010000018.1:0-12466 GCA_041750735.1 Cyclobacteriaceae bacterium | reverse complement strand
GAAACTTTTCACCTTTTTGAGGACTTCTTCGCCCGATAAATCCGGTAATGTGAAATCGAGTGCTATAATGGCCGGTTGAAGGTGCAGGTTTTTTATACATTCATTGCCGGTACTGAAAAAATAGACATCAAAATCTGGATTTAAGCCAAATACATATCGCAAAAATTTGCTATACGTTGGGTCGTCTTCTACTGCAAAAATTTTGATTGTATTATTCATTGGTTAGTAGTCGTACTGTCAATTAGGCGCGACCAAGTTATAACACTTTTATAAAAATCCCATACTCCATTGATGGTGTATTCATAAAATGAAAAAAGCCATCGTGCGATGGCTTCCCAAACTTACCAACAACTTCAGTTCAGCATAGATTGTGGATTTTTGCTTAGTTCGTCCGTGGAAGTTTTTTTTGCATTGCGAGTATGTCTGCGAGGTTTAAATTAAGTTCTGTATTGTAAATTTTATAAATAAGCTTCCATTCTTCTGGGGCCATAAATCCATCTGAATTCGCTATGAGCGACATCCAGGCTATACACCTGATTTTAAGTTCGTAATCACATTTCTTAAGCGATTGAACGCATTCTGAAATAAGCTCCTCTTTCTTCTTTTCCGCGACTTTTCTGAGATGATAGTTGAATTCCCAATCATCCATATTTTCATGCTTTTTCATCAGTTGACCCATTCGCAACTCCTTATCGTCCACATGTCCGTCAGCGTTGATGAGTAGGTGATAAAGAGAAACCAGCCCCGCGTAATAGTGTGTTTTTTTCTGTGTCAGTGTCATGTTTTTAGTCGTTTTTCTTTCCGCGAAATTGTTTGTACTCATATATCCAGCTTACATGCACAGTGTAACCTTTTAGTGCAAAAATATATTAGTAAAATTATATATTGAATTGAGAAAATCGTCAAATACCTGAAAATGAGCGTAATCTATTTAATGGATTTTTTGCATAATTGTGACATTCTGTCGATTTCATTACGAACTATTGTTTAATCGGGAGTTTTTAGCGGTCCATTCCGATAATGCTCGCAAATTGTTGCAATTCGAAATGATAGGGGTAATTTTGTTTTTCCCATTTAAGGCAACAGATGTTGAATTTTAGGGCAGTACTAAGTAATAAATTTTTAATTCAGGTATTTGTTGATTTGCTGATGATATGTATTCTCATCGCAAACCTCAGCCTCATAGTGTTTGACTGGATATTTTCTGTGCGCCTTGTTAACGCCTTGTTGCAGGCTTACTTGCCGGTTTTTTTTAACCTATATCAACTAAATATCCATGAGCATTTTCAGACTATCGACCTGGCTTTTATCGTCATTTTCTTATCCGAGTTTGTATTCAGTTGGGCTTATGCAATTATAAGACGAACGTACTCAAAATGGTTTTTTTATCCATTTTTTCATTGGTATGACCTTATAGGATGCATTCCGATAGGATCACTTCGTTTTCTTAGAGCCCTCCGTATTTTTTCAATTTTAATCCGGCTACAGAGTATCGGCGTGATTGATTTGAGAAAAACAGCTGTGTATTCGCAGTTTAAAAAGTATTACGAAATCATCATGGAAGAAATCTCCGACAGGGTTATTGTGAATATACTAAGAGGCGTTCAGGATGAGTTGCAGGACGGTGGCGAAGTGATAGATCGGATAATCGATCGGGTAGTAAAGCCCCGACAGGATGTGATCACAATCTGGATCTCCAGAAGAATAGAGCATTCTTTATCAATAGGCGTGTTGTCGCGAAAGCAGGAAATTCACGATTATGTAAATGAGGTTGTGAATGCCGGGCTGCAAAAAAACCAGGACATCCGGGCTCTATCTCAAGTCCCTGTTATTGGAAAGATAATTGCAGATTCCATCGAAAAGACCATTAGCAATGTTATAAATAATGTAATTGATACAATTATCGCAGATCTTGGATCGCAGAAAAATAAGGTATTGGTGCAAGATATCTCTGAGATGGTGATGGATGTCTTTGAATATAAAGAGGGTGATGTCAATCTTGACAAACTTGTCACTGAAGTTGCCATTGAAGTAGTGGAAGAAGTGAAAAAGCAGGTGAAAGTAAAAAAATGGCTTGCCCGCCAACAAGCTGAGAAAGGAATGAAGGAATCGGAAAAGCTGGGATTGGAATTATTAATGGCTGATGAATAGTTATTAAAAACAATGGATCATTGCCGGTTGTTAAGATGTATATGATCATAGACCTTTTTTTTGATTAATTTTGACGGTTAATTTGTTCTCATGACAATAGATATTAAAGCTGATATAAAACAAAAAGGATTTCTGGATCTCCCCATTGACCGGGCCTTGAATCTTCGCGTGGAAATTGAGCGAATGAGGAAGGAAAAGAATGCAGTGATACTTGGACATTACTACATTACTCCCGATCTCCAGGATATTTCAGATTTTATTGGTGACAGTTTGGCGCTGAGTCGTCAGGCTGAAAAAACCAATGCTGATATTATTGTATTTCTGGGTGTTCACTTCATGGCTGAGACAGCTAAAATCCTTAACCCTGGTAAAAAAGTACTGATTCCTGACCTCCTTGCGGGCTGTTCACTTGCAGAATCAGCACCTGCCGATAAATTCGCCGAATTTAAGACGCTTTACCCAGGCCATAAGGTTATTTCCTACATCAATTGTTCGGCAGAAATAAAGGCACTATCCGATGTGATTTGTACTTCGGCCAATGCTGAGGCAATTGTGACTAGTTTTCCGGAAGAACAGCCTTTAATTTTTGCACCTGATAAAAACCTTGGTAATTATATAAATTCAAGGACAGGAAGGAACATGGTGTTGTGGGATGGCGCTTGCATGGTTCACGAGCAGTATAGCCTGGAGAAAATTCTGCTTCTTAAGGAGGAATATCCAGAAGCTGAATTCATTGCCCACCCAGAATGCGAGGCACACGTTCTTCTCGTTGCTGATTTCATCGCATCAACAACAGGGTTGTTAAAATATACCCAAAGTAGCACCGCTACAACATTTATTGTTGCAACTGAAAGTGGTATTCTTCATCAGATGAAAAAGGAAAGCCCTGAAAAGAATTTCATTTCAGCACCATCGGTCGATTCCACCTGTGGGTGTAATGACTGCGCGTTCATGAAATTAAATTCAATGGAAAAGTTGTATCTATGTTTGAAATACGAGCAACCCGAACTGCTGCTCAGCCATGAGCTTATCGAAAAAGCGCGAAAACCAATTCAGGAAATGCTGGATATTTCAAAAAAATTGAAACTGTAAACGACACCCATTTTGTCTAAAATTATCAATTCCGATTATCTTGTTATTGGCGGTGGTATTGCAGGCCTGAGTTTTGCCCTTCATATCGCCGAGCATGGATTAGTGCATTTGATTGTAAAAAGTAATGCGGAAGAATCCAATACGTCTTATGCACAGGGAGGAATTGCCTCCGTAACCAAGGTTAGTGATGATGTAAACAATCACTTCCAAGACACATTGATAGCTGGTGCCGGTCTATGCCATCATGATGCCGTAGAATTGGTTGTCAATGAAGCACCAGCCCGCATACAAGACCTTATACAATGGGGCGTAAAGTTCACGAAAGACGAATCCGGCCAGTTTGACCTGGCTCGGGAAGGAGGTCATTCGGACCATCGAATACTTCATGCTGCCGATGCTACAGGTTTTGAGATTCAACGCGCGTTGCTAGAAAAAGCCAGAGAACATCCGAATATAAAGATTTTTGAAAACCATATCGCCGTAGATCTGATCACCGAGCACCATGTACTTGGCAATTTGCAATCGGCCTTCAATATCTGTTTCGGTGCATACGTGCTACGCGAATCCGATGAAATGGTACTACCATTTCAGGCGCATTATACAATAATCGCAACCGGTGGCTCATCCAAAGTATTTCTTCACTCCACAAATCCGGATATTTCTACAGGTGATGGGGTTGCAATGGCCCATCGTGCAGGTGTTCGGATTGCCAATATGGAATTTGTGCAGTTTCATCCGACCTCTCTTTTCAATCCGGGTAAGCGTTCATTCTTGATTTCTGAAGCACTGCGAGGTCATGGCGGGAAGCTGGTCAATGGAGCAGGAGAACGATTTATGGCTAATTATGATAAGCGCGAAGAACTAGCCCCCAGAGATATTGTTGCCCGCGCCATCGATTCGGAAATGAAAAAAAGACGTGAGGACTGTGTGTTTCTCGATATGCGTCATCTGGAATCTGAAGATGTTAAAACCCGTTTTCCCAACATTTTTAAATATTGTAAAGAAGCCCTCAATATCGATATTTCTGCTGATTTGATTCCTGTGGTTCCGGCAGCCCATTATTTCTGCGGAGGAATCATGACAAGCCTCACAGGCCAGACTTCCATGCAAAATCTTTTTGCGCTCGGGGAAACAGCGTGTACTGGTTTGCACGGCGCAAATCGTTTGGCCAGCAACAGCCTTATAGAAGCGCTGGTCTTTTCTTACCATGCCGCATCGAAAATAATGTCCAAAAAGCCAAGGAATTTTGGAACCGTTATCATTCCTGAATGGGATGAATCAGGTATTGTTGATGAGAAAGAATGGGTCCTCACCAGGCACAACCTGAAAGAAATTCAAAATGTCATGTGGGATTATGTCGGTATTGTACGGTCTATGAAGCAGCTCAACCGTGCGCGTCGTAGGCTTACGGTAATGTACCAGGAGATAGAAGATTATTATAAAAAATCCAAGGTCACCATGGAATTGATAGAATTGCGGAATCTTTCTACAATCGCCTATCTCATCATATTATCGGCGCTCAGGAGAAACGAAAGCCGTGGCTTGCACTACATGACGGATTTTCCTGAGAAAAGCGATAAATTTTTAAAGGACACCATTATTTAAATTCATTCTAAATTGCATAGTTTTGCCGACTATTTTATTGCTCCTAATAGCTGGGTAGCATCATTTTCGGTTAGCTACGGGATGGAGAAATATAAACACATCGAATGAACAAAGTACTTGAAGAAAAGCAGAGCGTAGTCATAAAATTTGCCGGAGATTCCGGTGATGGCATGCAACTCGTTGGAACGCAGTTTACCAATAATACTGCCTTAATTGGAAATGATCTGGGTACATTTCCTGATTTTCCAGCTGAGATAAGGGCGCCACAGGGGACCATTCCAGGCGTATCTGGGTTTCAAATACATTTTGGCAGCACGGAAATTTATACCCCGGGTGACAATTGCGACGTCCTCGTGGCTATGAATGCCGCAGCCTTAAAAACCAATCTCGCCAATACCAAAAGAGGCGGAATTCTCATTCTCAATACCGCTGGCTTTGATATGAAAAACCTGAAACTATCAGGTTATGACCAAAACCCATTGGACGACCCTACGCTCGATGAATCCTATTCCGTTTATCGCATTGATATTACAAAATTAGCACGGGAAGCCATCGGCGATCTGGAACTCGGTATGCGGGATAAGGACAGGTCGAAGAACATGTTTGTTTTAGGATTCATCTATTGGCTATACAGCAGAAGTCCTGAAAACACATTGCAATACATCGAACGAGCCTTTAAAAGCAAGGAAATAATCCGAGAGGCTAACTTAAGAGTGTTAAAGGCCGGTTACAATTATGGTGATACAATCGAGGCCTTTACGAGTAGGTATACGGTGAAACCCGCCAAAATGCCAGCCGGAACATATCGGAGCATTACTGGAAATCCTGCCCTTGCACTTGGACTCATTGCCGCAGCACAAAAATCGAATCTTAAGCTATTTTACGGCACCTATCCAATTACACCTGCAAGCGATGTGCTCCATGAATTGGCCAAATACAAAAATTTTGGAGTCCGCACATTTCAGGCTGAAGATGAAATCGCCGGTATTTGTACGGCCATAGGCGCTGCTTTTGGTGGAAATCTTGGAGTTACCGGTACCAGCGGACCAGGCTTGGCATTGAAAACTGAAGCAATGGGCCTTGCCGTAATGCTCGAACTCCCATTGGTGATACTGGATATTCAAAGAGCAGGACCAAGTACTGGTCTACCTACAAAGACAGAACAATCCGATTTACTTCAGGCAGTTTATGGCCGTAATGGTGAATGTCCGATGCCGGTGATTGCCGCTTACACTCCATCGTCATGCTTTGAGGTGGCGTATGAAGCTGTGAAAATCGCTGTAGAGCACATGACCCCTGTTCTAGTTCTCAGTGATGGATATATTGCCAATGGCGCAGAGCCGTGGCGATTTCCTAAAGCTGCTGATTTGCCAACTATCCAATCAGAAATAGTAAAGAGCAAGGAAAATGAAGAGAAATTCATGTCTTATCTGCGGGATGAGAACCTGGTGAGGCGATGGGCAGTACCGGGCACACAAGGTCTTGAACATAGAATCGGCGGTCTGGAAAAAGAAGACATTTCCGGCAATGTTTCTTATGATCCGGATAACCATGAAAAAATGGTGAAAATTCGTGAAGCCAAAGTGGAAAAGATCGCGGACTTTCTGCCACTACAAGCGATCGATAGTGGTAAGGAAAGTGGAAAAATACTGGTGCTGGGATGGGGCTCCACCTATGGTTCTATAAAAAGCGCAGTTACTGAGTTGATTGAAGAAGGATACGACGTGTCACATGCGCATCTTACTTACATAAAACCATTTCCGAAGAATTTGGGGGAAGTACTTGATCGTTTCGAACATGTTCTTATTCCAGAAATTAATAATGGCCAACTTATCAAACTTATTCGTGACAGGTACCTGATCGATGCAAAGGGCTATAATAAAATAAAAGGAACACCGATCACTAAAAATGAACTGAAACAGGCCGTTCTGGAATTATATCCGAAATAGTGGTTTGGTAAATTTTAACAAAAAAGAATTTATAAGCATGAAAATACAAGCTCCGGTTAAAAAAGCAGTTCAAGCAGATGTGGTAGTCACTAACGGAAAACTCCTGCCAAAGGATTTTGCTTCGACTCAGGAAGTACGTTGGTGCCCAGGTTGTGGAGATTATTCCATATTAAAACAAATGCAAACTATCCTTCCAGACATCGGGGTAGATAAAAAGGACATCGTGTTTATCTCCGGAATCGGTTGCTCGTCCAGATTTCCCTATTATCTTGATACATTCGGTATGCACAGCATTCACGGCAGGGCTACGGCTGTTGCCAGCGGACTCAAGGCCACGAGACCCGAGTTGAGCATCTGGGTAGTGACAGGCGATGGCGACGGGCTGTCTATTGGTGGTAATCACATGGCTCATCTGCTTCGCAGAAATATCGATGTGAATGTCCTGTTATTCAATAATGAAATTTATGGCCTTACCAAAGGTCAATACTCACCTACGTCAAAGCCGAATAGTATAACGAAATCAACTCCATTCGGATCGATTGATCATCCATTTGAACCGGCAGCATTTGCGATGGGATCCAACGGCACTTTTATTGCCAGGTCAATGGATCGTGACCCGAAGCATCTTCAGGAAATGCTGAAGAAAACCCATGAACACAAAGGCACATCATTTCTGGAAATTTACCAGAATTGCAACATTTTCAATGATGGGGCATTTTTCTCTTATTCAGAAAAAGAATCCAAAAAGCAAACATGCCTCTTTGTTGAACAAGGAAAGCCGTTGGTATTCGGGCAGGATGATGACCTTGGTATTAGATTGGATGGAATTCAACCTGAAATAGTAAAAATAGGAGAGCAGTATTCGCTTGACGATCTTTGGATTCATGATGAATCCGATGCGATAAAGGCCAATATTCTTATTCGTATGGAAAGCCTGTTTCCTGCATTAAACCTGCCGAGACCTTTCGGCGTATTCTTAAAAACTTCCCGCCCGACCTACGAAGTGTTGATGGAAGACCAAATCATAACCGCTACGACCCGCTATGGCAAAGGCGATCTTGACGCGCTGATTGCCGGGAATGAAACCTGGACTATTTTATAATTTCCAATCGGCAATATGCTACTCACGATGGAATGGTGCTGTAATTAGGCCAAATTTTTAATCAATTCGCTTCATTTCATTAAGAATACCGGGTAAAGTTACTCGCTCTTTATAAAAATATTTATACTATTTTAGATCAAAATTCAATTTCCGGTATTATTCACCCCGGAATCGTTCAAAATCCATATAATTCCTACGGGTAAGAAAATGCAATTCTTTTGATGTGGATTCATGTCAATTTTATTGACTTTTGAAATTATTAATAACCGTTGTTGAACCAGTTTTATGGCATCATTACAACCAATCGACCCTTCCGCACCACTTGGCAGGAAAAATGCCGCGCATCTGTTGCGCCGGACTACCTTCGGGCCTTCACGTGCCGACATCGATACTTTCACGAATCTGTCGATTACCCAGGCGTTAAATACATTGTTTAATGAATTTCCACCAGCTGATCCACCCCTTGATCTGCAGACAGGCGCCTCTTGGGTGAATCCTAAACCAACGTTAGCCAACAGCGAAGAAGGCGATCTTATGAATATGACGTTTGCCTGGTGGCTTGAGTTGATGCGTTTAAGCAATAACTCCATCATCGACCGGATGGCGTGGTTTTTCCATACGCATTTCGCTACAATCTCCTCCCGGCCAAACAATGGCACAGCGATCTACTACCAAATAAAGCTTTTCCGGCACTACGCGATGGGCAATTTTAAGGAATTGAGCAAAAAGATCTGCTATGATAATGCGATGCTCGTAAACCTGGATGGCCGCTTAAATGATATTGGACGGCCGAATGAAAATTTTGCAAGGGAGTTTTTTGAACTGCATACGATTGGAAAAGGACAGCCTGCTGGACCAAATGACTACACGACATTCACTGAGGCTGATGTTATCGAATCATCAAAAGTGCTTTCCGGATATAATGTTGACTGGGATTTTGGCAATATTGATCAGGATACCGGGGTGGCAATGGGGATATTGCGTGGTAGCGGAGATATTGCTTCCAACCATGATGCTTCAGTAAAGACATTCAGTCCACGTTTTCAAAATACAGTGATACAGCCCAATGCATTGGTTGGCGATAAGGCCACCAAGGAAGCAGCGCTCGATGAATTGGATCAGTTGGTGACTATGATATTTAACCAGGAAGCCACAGCCCGTAATATTTGCCGGAGACTGTATCGCTTTTTTGTCTATTACAATATCACCGAGGAAATAGAGCAGGACATCATCGGGCCTCTGGCACAGACGTTTATGCTGGCAGATTATGAATTGAGACCTGTTCTGGAACAATTATTCAGAAGTACTCATTTTTATGATAATGACAACGGCATCGTCACGGATGATAATCGCGGAGCGATTATAAAGTCTCCAATGGAGATAGTACTGGGTGCCATGCGTTTCTTCAAAATCAGTATTCCTGATCAGCAAAGTGACCTCGCCGGGTTTTATGCAGCCTGGTTTAATGTGATTTTTGAAAAATTCCGTAATCAGGGGCTGGATTTTTATGAGCCTTATGATGTGTCGGGATACGATGGATATTTTCAGGAGCCAGCGTATAACAGAAACTGGATTACGCCCAATAACCTGGCTCGTCGTTACCAGATATCGTCTGACCTTTTAATTGGTTATAAGGACGAGAATGATAACCTGCTGTATCGACTGGATATTTTGTCGTATTGCCAAAGCGAAGGTATCGACCTCAACAGCCCTCAAGCGATTGTCACGTATTTCGTTACTAATCTTTTTCCAGAGGCGATCACTACAGAGCGGTTTGACTATTTCAAATCTACCCTTCTAATTGATGTGGCTGAAGCGGATTGGGTAGCAGCAGTCATTAATGTGGAAGATTTCCAGGTGGTATTTCATTTGGAAAATCTCATCAATGCCATGATTCAATCGCCGGAATACCAATTATTCTAATCAAACAACCATGCAACGAAGACGTTTTCTCAGGAATTTATCATATGCGGCAGGTTCTACTTTTGTGTTAAATAATCTGCCATTCAGCACCGTGTCATCCGCAGCGCCGCTTTCCCAGCTTGCCGCTACCAGTACCAATGACCGTGTTCTGGTGCTCATTCAATTGCACGGGGGCAACGATGGATTAAATACGATTATTCCCATTGATCAATACGCGGAATATTATCAGCTCCGGCCTAACCTGGCTATTCCGGATAAAGGCAAGCGAAAGTATATTCCGATCGACAGCGGTTTGCCCGATGCGAACCAATTGGGGTTTCACCCTGATCTCACGCATATGAAAGATCTCTATGATCATGGAAAGTTGAATATTGTTCAGAATGTGGCTTATGAGAACTCCAACGGGTCGCATTTCCGCAGTCGGGATATTTGGTTTATGGGTGGTGACTATGATGAATTTTTACCATCGGGTTGGATGGGCCGCTATCTGGACCACATTTTTCCCGGATACCCGGAAAGCTACCCGAATACAACCATGCCCGATCCGCTGGCCATCGAAATCGGCAATGGAGTTTCACTGGCTTTTCATCGGAGCAATGGTATTCCAGTGGCTATATCCATCTCTAATCCCGAACAGTTTTACGATCTGATAAACAGCGTAGGAGGGGAGCCTCCTGAATCTATTGCCAATACGCACTATGGCAAAGAGTTGAAATGGATCATGGATATTGAAGAAAAATCCAATCAGTACGCTGGAAGGTTAAAGGACGTTTACGATGCGGGAGCTAATAGTCCGAATGTTACCTATCCCGAACTATACCCATTTAATGCCCCTCCGGGCAGGATTAGAAACACGCTGGCACCTCAGCTAAAAATGATTGCCCGTTTGCTGAGTGGTGGAGTAAAAACGAAAATCTTCATTGCCAGGCTTGGTGGCTTCGATACTCATGCCGAACAGGTTGAATCATACGATGCCACCATGGGCACGCATTCGGCTTTGCTTTACCACATTTCATCAGCCATGAAAGCATTTCAGGATGATTTGAAATCGCTCGGATTGGAAGACCGCGTGATGTCAATGACATTTTCTGAGTTTGGTCGTCGTGCATTTTCCAACGGAAGCTACGGAAGCGACCACGGAACGGCAGCGCCGATGTTCATATTTGGGAAGATGGTGAATCCGGGAGTTCTTGGAGAAAATCCCGATCTTTCTAATCTTGATAATGGAAACCTTCCTGTCAAATTTGATTATCGACAGGTATTCACGTCTGCGCTTGTTGATTGGCTCGAAGCTGATACGGCGGCAGTGGAAGCAACTCTTTTCAGCGATTGGGTGGACAGACGGTTGCCACTGGTAGGAAACGGAATTACCGGATTGAAAGAAGAATTTTTAAAGAAAAGGAATTTTCTCACCGAATGTTATCCCAATCCAGTGAGCAATCAAACAACGTTTTCATTCAGGCTGTCATCACCAGGAAAGGTGAGGCTGGAAATACTCGATATGCAGGGCAGGGTTGTGAAGACAATACTGAATACTAACAGTGAGGCTGGCAACTTTACTATTCCGGCAGAATTGGGGACACTCAATTCCGGGACCTACATATATCGCATCAGCAGCAATTCGTTAAACACCAGTAACAAACTCGTAAAGCTGTGATCGCAGTGAGGCCTTCGCCATTTTTTGAAGACTAAAAAATTGCAAAAATCCCAGTGGCGCTTGTCATCCTGAACTTGCCTGCCCTGAACCGGATTCAGGGTTTCAGGATCCTGTGAAGCGATGCTGATTTTCACTTTTTGACTGAACGGAACCAACCTGCCGGTATGCAGGGCTCCTACTTATCATTTTTATACACAAGTCGCAGATGTGCGCCATTTTGGGGTGACTTTATTCAATCACTCCGTAATCCCCACTTTTTAATCCATTGGTTGTTAAGACAGTTATACTTTCAGGTAAAAGTTGGATGTTCTTCAGCTTTTCAGAATTCTTAAACGATGCCATTGGATTCAACTTAAAATCAGGAAGTTTAGTCGTATTTTCGGTTATCTGATAAAGATAGAATGCTTGTTTTTGGTTTGAGTTTTCGATAACTACATCTACCGAAACCGACTCCTTGTTATTATTTACAAGCAATATCTGTAAATTTCCATCCATATTTTTATAGGCTGTCATCACCAATCCGTCTAACTTTTGATCGCTTTTTAAAGATAAAACCGACGCATATTTACCCATGAACCTGGTAAGCATGGCAAATCCGTAGTAGGCTTCATTTTCAGGAAGAACTTGTTCGGTGTATTTTTTTGTTTTCAGATTATATGTATTTACCAATTGCCACTGGCCGTCCATATCGCCGCGGTTGGTAAAGCTCCATCTGTTAAATCCATCAACACCCAGATTCATGCCCAATGCCACGTCGGAGGCGTTGGAAAGGGCAGCTTTAAACGATTTTGGTCCAGGATTATCGGTTCCCCACCCTAAGTCCATGTTGCCAATCTCAGTTATAAAGAAGGGTTTGTTTTTCGATTTGGCAAAAGCTACCCAATCGCCAATAATTTTTTCGCCGTTGTTTTTGTTGTAAAAACCGAAATAAGAATGAATATCAAAAGAACCCAGGTATTTTTCAAAGCTCATTTTTTCGGGTTCGCA
>JBGSYX010000017.1:0-11129 GCA_041750735.1 Cyclobacteriaceae bacterium | reverse complement strand
GGAGTCTACAGGAAAAATCCGCCAGAAATATTTATGAAGCCATACAACTTTCCAAGTCCCGACCTTTTGACAGATTGCTATTTGGCTTGGGCATACGATATGCCGGCTCCACGGTGGCTGAAAAACTCGCTGAACATTTTGGCACATTGCAGCGGATTGCGACAGCAACTTATGATGAGTTGATCTCAGTGCCAGAAATTGGAGAGAGAATCGCAGAAACCGTGGTGCAGTATTTCGCTGTAGCGAAAAATAAGGAGCTTATTGATCGACTTATTGCCTATGGATTGAAAACCGAAATAGAAAAGGATGAAGAAATTGATGGCAACGGTATTCTCGATGGAAAAACATTTGTAATTTCAGGCGTTTTTAGCAGAATTAGCCGGGAAGCCCTGGCCGATCTCATTAAAAAACAAGGAGGAAAAGTGCTTTCATCGATTTCTGCAAAACTGGATTTTCTGGTAGCCGGTGAAAATATGGGACCATCAAAAAAGGAAAAAGCGGAAAACTTAAACGTCAGGATAATTTCTGAAAATGACTTTTTTGGTATGATCGGACAATAATGGATTTTTTGCGCAAATACACACTGCCTTTTGGCTTAAAAAAAGCTTTGAAAAACCATCATTCCGGTGGACAAAGCCTGCATTTTGAAGAGTCAAAAAAAGTCCTGTTGTTTTTCACTTCACAGGGCAATCAGAAAATTGTCCTTGTCAAAGCCCTCCAGAACAAGCTTGAACGCGAGGGGAAGGAAGTTACCTGCCTTTATTTGGTTGAGAAAGATGAGGATAAGCCCGATGTGCATCTCGACGAAGGCATGGAACGCGTGACCATTTTGGACTTTTCCTATTTCGGCAAGATTGAAAAAAAAGAGGTTCTGGAAATACTCAATGCCAACTATGATTTTGTATTGCACCTTGATATGGAATCAAATATATATTGTGATCTGGTACTGGCATCATGCAAAGCGCGGTGCCGAGTCGGCAGGTATTTTGAAAACCACGAAGATCTGTATGAGATGATGATGAAGGTCGATAACGACAAGAAAATCAATTACCTCATCGATCAGATATATTATTACACTAAAGTATTATAACAAATTTTATGCGGGATTTATTGAGAGGAACAGGCGTGGCGCTCGTCACACCATTTAATGAAAAATTGCAAATTGATTTCCAGGCGCTGGCAAAATTGCTCAAATTCAACAGTGATAGTGGCATCGATTACTTCGTAGTCAACGGCACCACTGGCGAATCTGCTACTACCAATAAGACGGAAAAACGGTTATTGCTTAAATTTGTAAAGGACCACAATCCGAAAAATCTGCCAATTGTATATGGTACGGGTGGCTACGATACAACCGATATTGTGGAACATGTTCAGGAAATGGACTGGGACGGCACAGCGGCTTTGTTGAGTGTAAGTCCGTATTACAACCGGCCAAGTCAAAAGGGAATCATTGCCCACTATATAGCTGTAGCTGATGCATGCCCAGTGCCAGTGATTATGTACAATGTGCCGAAGCGAACAGGCAGTAATATGTCCGCCGACACTACAATTGAATTGTCAAAACATCCCAATATTATTGGAATTAAAGAAGCATCAGGGGATTTCGGTCAAATCGTTGACATCTTCGCCGGGGTGTCACAGGACTTCCTGGTTATTTCCGGTGATGATATGTGTACAGCTCCCATGATATCACTTGGCGCAATCGGCGTCATTTCAGTATTAGCCAACGCTTTCCCAAAAGAAATGTCTTCTATAGTCAGGGCAGCATTAAAAGGCGACTATGATACGGCCAGAAAACTGACCTTCCAACTTAGCCACATCAATCCTCATATGTATACTGAAGCAAGCCCTGTGGGTATAAAGGAAGTGCTTCACCAAATGGATATTTGTGAAAACTACGTACGTCTTCCACTTGTCGCTGCATCCGAAAGCCTTAAAAAGACCATTGCATCTCTTCGTTAGTGGATTATTAAAGCCTATAAAATAAAAAAGGAGCTCATGGCTCCTTTTTACTTTTCTATTGGATAAAAACTATCCGTTTTTTTGGCCTTGTACCTCAATCCTGATCTCTTGGGCAAGGTTTTTTAGTTCCTGCATGCCTTTACGTACACGTGTTCCAGCTGCCTGATTTCCTTTGTCATAGAATTTTACGAAATCGCCTTCCAATGACATTACTAAATCTCTGATTTGATCAAATCTTTTCATGTTTAAAATTTTACGGTTTTGTTAATACGAGTTTAGGTTTTCCTATGGGCAATATAGCTAAATTGTTCTTAAAACTATAATTAGCCCCTTTTTTTTAGGTTTTTATAGTTTATTAATATCTGTAATACCTTCCAGTCGATACTCACCTGCCTTGAGTTTTTTGCTTACAGCATCAAAGGCAGCGATAGTCTCCCTCACATCCTCGAGTGTATGAGCAGCAGTTGGGATAATCCTCAACATAATGATATTTTTTGGTACCATCGGAAATATTACCATGGAGCAGAAAATATTGAATTTCTCCCTGAAGTCCAGGATTAGGTTTCCGGCTTCATATTCTGTACCATTCAGGAATACGGGCGTTACTGGTGACTGGGTGGTCCCGAGGTTATAACCTTTTTCCCTAAGGCCCGATTGCAGGGCATCAACGATTTTCCAGAGGTTTCCTTTAAGCTCCGGTCTTGTACGCAACAATTCGAGGCGTTTCATTCCACCGATCACCAATGGCATGGGCAATGATTTTGCAAACAGCTGCGAGCGCAGGTTGTATTTGAAATAGCGAATTACTTTTTTATCTCCGGCGACGAAAGCGCCAATACTTGCCATGGATTTAGCGAAAGTAGAGAAATACACGTCGATCTCGTCCTGTACGCCAAAGTGTTCGCCAGTTCCGGCTCCTGTTGCACCCATAGTTCCAAATCCGTGTGCATCATCGATGAGCAGTCTGAATTTGTATTTCTTTTTCAAGTCAACAATACCTTTCAGGTTGCCCAGATTTCCAGACATTCCGAAGACACCTTCTGAAATAACGAGAATTCCTCCACCGGTTTCCTTAACAATTTTTTCGGCACGCTGCAATTGCTTATCGAGACTCTCCATATCGTTATGAGGATAAACAAAGCGCTTACCTATATGCATTCGGAGTCCATCAATGATACAAGCATGCGATTCAGCATCATAAACAATCACATCCTTGCGATCCACCATAGTATCTATGATGGAAACAATTCCCTGATATCCGAAATTCAATAACAACCCTGCTTCCTTATTTACAAATTCGGCCAGTTGATTTTCAAATTGCTCATGGTATTCGGTATTGCCTGACATGATCCTCGCTCCCATTGGGTATGCAAGTCCCCATTCTGCACATGAGTCAGCGTCAACTTTGCGAACTTCCGGGTGGTTGGCAAGTCCAAGATAATTGTTTAAACTCCAATTCAATACTGTTTTTCCTCTGAATTGCATTCTTGGCGCAATTTCTCCCGTGAGTTTAGGGAACATAAAATATCCATCATTCTGGCTGTTGAACCTACCTTCATCTTCGTCTGCAAACCTTCCTAGTGGGGTTCTGCTAATGTCTAATTTTTCAAAAATATCCACGTTTAAAAATTTAAATGTCTATCACTGCAATGTTGCCGCAAAGGTAGTATTAATATAAATGAGAGACAAAATCGATGAATTAATATTCGCTTTAACCAATCATTGATGGCTTTTTGATGATTTCACGGCTTAAACATTATTTGCACCATTAAACTTTATTATTTATCAGGTTAGAAATAAAAAAATTGCGCATGTGACTCGCCGAATCAGGGATCAGTTGTATATTAAAAAAACAATAACGAAAAGGCGCTTTGCAAGAGAACAGAATCGAATTTTATCGTTTAAAATGAGCCTAAAACAGCGATCAATTAAAAAGGTACTCATTGCTAATAGGGCCGAAATAGCCATCAGGATCATTCGTGCTGCTCGGGAACTTGGAATAAGTACAGTCGCTGTTTTTTCAGATCCCGATAAACAAGCGCTTCACGTGCGCATGGCTGATGAATGCGTGCCACTAAAATTTCGGGGCATGGAGCCCTACCTGGACATTGAACAAATTATTGAAATAGCCTTACAGGTCAAGGCAGATGCCATAAATCCCGGCTATGGATTTTTGTCTGAAAATGCTGCTTTCGCCCAAGCCGTAGAAAATGCCGGAATTACCTTTATAGGCCCATCGCACCAAACTATAGCCCTGATGGGAGATAAGGTAGAAGCAAAAAAACTGGCTGCATCAGCTGGCGTTCCGATAATTCCCGGCTTTCAGGTCGATACGGACGCCATTGCGTCTATAGATAAAAAAATAAAAAAAGACATTGGATTTCCGGTACTGATAAAAGCCCGTTCCGGCGGCGGGGGGCGTGGCATGCGGTTAGTCACTGAACCATCTCAACTGGCGACTGCGATATCGACAGCGCATCGGGAAGCTCAGGATGCATTCCGTGACGGACAACTTTTCATAGAAAAATATATTGTCCGGCCAAAACATATCGAAGTTCAGATACTGGCCGATGAAAAGGGTAATACAATCCATCTTTTCGAAAGAGAATGTTCAATTCAGCGACGACATCAAAAGGTAATCGAAGAGGCTCCTTCTGCTGTTCTGACAGACGACCTTAGAAATGAAATGGGCGAGTGCGCGGTGAAACTTGCCCGCGCCTGCAAATATAAAAATGCAGGAACCATCGAATTTGTCCTGGACGAACAAGGGCATTTTTACTTTCTGGAAATGAATACTCGCCTGCAGGTGGAGCATCCTGTGACTGAATTGATCTGTGGACTAGACCTGGTAAAATTGCAGTTTCAAATTGCCGAAGGCCAAACACTTCCAATAACCCAGGAATTACTGAAAATCCATGGACACGCCATCGAGCTGCGCGTTTATGCGGAGAATCCGGCCAATGGATTTTTGCCAGATATTGGAAAATTGCGAAAGTTGCGTTTACCGGGCGGTCCCGGTATCCGTATCGACGCGGGCTATGAGGAAGACATGGAAATACCCGTAGAATATGACCCTCTGATTGCCAAGCTAATCAGTCATGGTGCTACCAGGGAAGAGGCTATTTCACGAATGCACAGGGCTATTCATGAATTCAAAATAGAAGGAGTTCAAAACACCCTACAGTTCGGACGGTTCGTTATGGAGGATCCGGATTTCCGAAAAGGAAAATTTGATACTACTTTTGTGACGCAAAAATTGCCGGAAATCTTAAATTCACCGGTCGAAGATGACTTGGCATTAGTTGCTGCGATTATCGCAGCCAAACTAGTTGAAGAACCTGTGATTCTTCCAAAACATGAAAAGATGCCAACAAACAACTGGCGACGAAGGGTCACATAAACAATTTTAATATGTTCATGATCAGGCTTGTTATTGGATTCTCTGCGCTTTTGTGGACACACACCTCAGAGGAGGATTCCACAAAATCCTTTAATAGGCTATATCCTATACTCAATGAATATATCCGTGAATTTCCCAGGGAACTGAGAAACATACCAGAGGAACGACGATACAGGCTGAACGAAATCGTGTACTTTCTTGCCGAGCAATATACAGGGAACAATAACGGACAGGTTTTATTCATCACCACCAATGAAGCAACCGTCGGCCAAATGGCATCTGCCTGGTCCAAAGCTGCAGCCTATTACTTCGGATTTCGGAATTTCCAGGCTTATACCGGCGGTTTGAAACCTGAAAAAATCACTGAAAACACCATTATTAGCCTGGAAAAAGCTGGTTTCATTGTGTATAAATCCACGACAGGCGGCATGGATCAATATCGAATAAAATATTCATACAACCTAGACCCCCTTGTTTCTTTCCCCAAAAAACTGGATCATTCGCGCAATCCTTCTGCTAATTATATGGCAGTGGTGCTCGATAAAAATGCCGATATGAACATCAATGATATCAGGGGGACATATAATCGTCTGTTCCTGGATTATGAAGATCCGGCGGGATACCAGGGCGCTTTTGTGGAGACGGCCAAATATGATGAAACGTGCCGTCGCATTGCTATTGAAATGTTCTATGTCTTTTCCCAACTTAAAAAGCGGCTGGAAAACAGTTAAGCAACTTTTGAATTGGCGTCACTATCCAGGAAAGGCTTCCAATCATCATAATTCACACCTGACAAATCGCGGAGATACATAATGTAGGATGGTTTGTAAGGTCGCAACGACAGCTTCATTCCTGCTTCTTCAGGTGTAAAATTGCCCTTATTGGAATTGCATTTTTTGCAGGCTGTGATCAGGTTATTCCAGTTTGTCTCGCCGCCGCGGGCTCTAGGCAAAATATGATCGAGGGTAAGATCTTTTTGGGAGCCACAATATTGACACTGATAACCGTCCCTTTTAAAGACATTTTCTCTGGACAGAACCACCCCTTTGTAGGGCATAGAAATATATCGCCCCAATTTTATTACTGATGGCATAGGATATTTTGAATCTACGGTATGGAGGGCCGTAGTCTCGTTAGCCTTAATCAATTCAGCTTTTTTCATATAAACAAGCAAAAAGGCGCGTTGCACCGTACACACCGTGATGGGTGTGTAATCGAGGTTGAGTACAAGCGCTTTAAAGTTCATATTTTCAATATTCGTCGTATCCCCGCCAGCTGGTGGGTATAGGTTGACAATTCTTCACTGAAAATTCCTTTGATGTCCAGCTTATCCTTGCGAACAAATCCCGATGCATGGATGAAATTCTGATCTTCCATGAGAACGCCTACATGGGAAATTAATCCATTTTCATTATGGAAAAAAGCCAGATCGCCTGGCAAAGCATCATTCATGGACGCTACTGGTACGCCCTGCCCGAATTGTTGATTAGCATCCCGCTTTAGACGATAACCACAAATCTTGAACAACTGTTGGGTAAATCCGGAACAATCGGTACCAAAGGGTGTCTTACCTCCCCATAAATAGGGGGCATTCATATACTTGCCGGCTATTTGTTTCAGAAAATCAAATCCCTGTTTCTCGCCCATATTTTTCGAAGAGCCATTGAAGGCGAACTGACCGCTGACCTCAAAAAGCTCAATGTTGGTTATTGGTAATATACTTCCCAGTACAATCTGAATCATCTGCTTCTTGTACATTACTGTAGAGCTGGTATCGATGCATATCTTAAATTCAGTATGATTGAGGTGCTCAAAATATTCTCCGCTAATAGGAGTATGTTGCTTCAGATCGATCCAACCTTCATATCCATCATAAGCTACAACCACCTTTGCCCACTTTTGATCTGCAGTAAATTCAGTGACACTATAATGATCGCCAAATAATAGCTGGGTTGTCATTTCAGCGCGATCAGACGGGTCATATCGAAGTGGCACAATGGCCAGCCTGCAAATTCCTTTTTGGTTGAGTTCCATTTAATAATCTATTCTATCCGTTTCTCGTTTCAAATCCTTTTCCTTTATATCCTCCCGCTTATCATGGATTTTTTTACCTTTTGCCAGTGCGATTTCCAATTTGGCCCGGCCTTTGTCATTCATAAATAGCCTTACCGGCACTATCGTCAATCCTTTCTCCTGGCTTTTTGCAAAAAGTTTTCTGATCTCTCTTTTCGATAGTAAAAGTTTTCGTTCTCTTTTCGGTTCGTGATTCAGATATGAGGCCTGTTCATAGGGCGAAATGTGCAGATCAAATACAAAGATTTCTTCACGACGTACAGAGCAGTAAGAACCCTGCAGATTTATTTTGCCTTCGCGGATAGATTTAATCTCCGAGCCCTGAAGCACAATACCTGCCACGTAGGTGTCTATAAAATGATATTCGAATCCGGCCTTCTTGTTCCGGATGTTGATGTAATTGCTATCCTTTGGTGCGTGCGACAATGATGAAATATTTTGAACTCAGCAAATATAATCTGATTCTAATGGTTAAAGGACGAAATTCCCAAACCAATTCGAAAGCGGATTAATTGATTGATTGTCCTTCCTATTAGAACTCCAGTAAAAACAGGGTGACATCGTCTTGTAAATCGCGATTTTCGCAAAATTCCGTGAAATTGCCATAGATCGATTGAATGATTTCTGCATTCTGAGAACTACATAAATCTGTATATATCTGTTCCAACCGCTCGCCAGAAAACATTTCTCCTTTTAGGTTGCGTTGCTCAAGTATGCCATCCGTAAAAAAAAGTACTTTATCCCCACGCTCCACATGAACACTCAACTCCTGAAACCGTGCTTTTCTGATTATGCCCAAGCCCGGCCCAGGTAGATCAATGGGCAAAATACGGTTTTCAGAGGCTTTCCAAATCAGTGGATGCATGTGTCCTCCTTTGCATAACCGCAATGTGGACATGCCCATATCTATTACCATATAATAGGCTGTGGCGAAGAGTGATGTGAAAATTTCGTACACGTGCTCGTTCAGGCGGCTCATGAGTTCAATAGGGTTGAGCCCAATTTCCTTTGAAAATATGGCGAACCCACTTCGCAGTACCCCCGTTGCCAAAGCTGCTGAAATCCCATGGCCCATCACATCTGCGATTATGAACCCTATTTTATCTTCCGAATAACTTGTCAGATTCAGGAAATCACCACCAACTTCAAGGTAAGGCTTATATATATGTGTTTGCTTTATGCCATATTTCTGGAAACATGAAGCATTGAGCTGGTTGCTGCTGATAAGAAGGTCCTGGATCAACTTGGCGTCAGAAAGATCAGCATTAAGTTTGTCCAGTCGGTTGCTCTTCTGGTCCAGTACGGTTTTAGAGGATGTGAGGTTGGTGGCTGTTTCGCGCATGCGATACAGTGTTTCATTCAGGCAATTCCGGTAAAAATTTATTGCCAGCGTTTTGTCTTCCAGCAACCTACGTTCAAAAGCTGTTTTTCTCAAGCGCAGTACTTTTGTTTCCTCTGCTGTATTCACATTGGCGGACCTCGGTTGGTTATCGATCAGCGCCATCTCGCCGAAGTAGGTACCTGCACCAAGTTTTGATATGAAAATTTCCTTACCCTCGTAGTTGAACTTAGTTACATTGACTTTGCCACTGGCGATAATATACATGCTATCGCCAAATTCACCTTCACGAAGTATATTTTGGTTTTCGAAATAGGTCTCCTCTTCAAACAATGGAGTAATTCCTTCCAGGGAATTCAGGTCTAGATTGCTGAATAGCGGTACACGATGCAAGACTTGTAGAACCTCCATAATTTTCAGGATCATTTATATATTATCAATATAACGGCAAAAATAGTGACCGGCCGATAAGATAAAATCCGGACGACAAAAATAATGTGATTCTGTTTACCTATTTTGTTAATCACCAAAAGACACCTTTTAATTGGCTGTGCACTTTCGAGCATTAAAGTGTCCGATAAAGTACAAAAAAATAATGGAATTTTTCATCTCTTTTGTTTTATACACCGTATAATCAACAAGTTGCAGTTTTTGGCACATCCCTTGACCAACTAACTGCAAACAACCAACCAGGAAAATTATGAGACCTCAGAAAAGACTTACGTTGCTCGTTGTATTAATGGTAGGCATTGCAACAGCATCTTTCGCTTCAACTTATCCGGATGAGAATTTCAACTATGACACACAGGACATTGAAGTACTGGCATCTGAGGCATTGACAAATGCTGACAAAATTGAGATACTACCCCTTGGTGAGCAACAACAAAACCATCGTTACAAGATTTACAATGCAAATAAAAAACTCGTCTATGAATGTCGCGACGCCGATGATGAGCGATTAAAATGCTTATTAAAGCGAAGCGATCTGCTAATGACAACGGACTCCTCTTCATATTACTATTTGGCAGACTAACTGCTTAATTTAAGGGCGAAAGCCCTTATTTTTTTTAATACCATCCCCCTCGTTTTTATTTTAACAACTCAATTATTTTTTTTGCGTTTGTTTTTCAAAGCTCATTCACCGTGTTCTTAATCAAATTACTTTCCCGTCTGCCACTTGGTGTTCTTTATCTACTTTCAGATTTTCTGTTTTTTCTGACCTATTATATCGTCAGATACCGGAGAACATTAGTGATGAAAAATCTACGCAACTCTTTCCCGGAGAAAAGTGAAAAGGAATTGAGAACCATCGAAAAACAGTTTTACCACAATCTCGCAGATATAAGCATTGAAACACTGAAAGGAATTACCATTTCAAAAAAAGAACTGGAAAAAAGGGTGATTATACGCAGCAGTTTGATTGAAGATTTAATGACATCGGGTAAACCAATGTTACTCATGACATCCCATTTTTGCAATTGGGAATGGGTTTTGTTGGCAATATGTCACAATCATGCCATTGAGATTCATGCCGTTTATCAGAAACTGCGAAATGCTTTTTTTGATAGGCTCATGTTTGGACTCAGGAGCCGGTTTGGCGCTTTAATGCATGAAAAAAATTCCGTAGTAACCGATATGTCCCAATTAGGCCCTAAACCTTATATCATGGCTATGGCAAGTGACCAAAGGCCCTTTTCTGGTGAGCGGAAATATTGGGCCAATTTTATGCATCAGGATGCGGCATTTTATTCAGGAGCTGAAATTTTGGCCAGGCGCATGGATATACCAGTAGTTTATATTTCAATGCATCGAACCCTCAGAGGGTATTACGAGATATCCTATGAATTGATTTCCATTGAACCAAGACACACTGAACGTAATGAAATAACGAATGCATTTATCAAACTGACAGAGCGCGATATTAGAAAAAACCCATCGTCCTACCTTTGGTCTCATAACCGATGGAAACACAAAAAGCCTATAGAATTAAATTGATATCACCCAGGCCCTCGCGCAAAATTTCAAATCCATCACCCGTGCAATCGATAATGGTTGAAGGCACATTATTACCATAGCCGCAATCAATCACCAGATCCACCTTATTGCAAAATTTCTCATAAATCAATTCCGGATCTGTAGAATACTCAATAATTTCATCCTCATCGCGAATAGAGGTAGTAATGATAGGTAATCCCAACTCCCGAACCAGGGTTCTTGGTATATTGTGATCCGGCACGCGCACACCTACGGTTTTTTTTGAGGAATTCAGGAGTTTTGGCAATCTGCTTCCCGAATGGAGTATGAAAGTAAAAGGACCGGGTAGCGCTTTCCTCATCATCTTGAAAACCGGTG
>JBGSYX010000016.1:0-2219 GCA_041750735.1 Cyclobacteriaceae bacterium | reverse complement strand
CCCGCCGGGCGCACGCGCGGGAAGCCCCCGCCAGAGCCGCAACCCCTTGGCGGATAAACACAGGCAACGTGAGTCAGCTCCGTAGGGCAAGGATTGCGGCAAATAGCGTGTCCCTGCGCCTGTAGCGGTGAAAGACACTTGATCCCGGGGCGCGGTCTGTTCGCGACCGAGATCGCCGGGCTTCATAATTGCCAGTTGGGCCGTAGATGTTGGAATGGTCATAGAGGCAAGCCTATGACGTCTATGAAGATTTCAATAAGAGGGGCTCCGCAGAACGCTTACGTTTCCCTCCCCATCCCGAAAGGAAAACCAATCGAAGTCATCCAGCTTAGCCAAGAATGTACGGATGTGCTCACTGACACATTTTCGAAATTACGCAATTATCGGCTCCTGTTTTTAGACGGGCTGCCCGAGATTGTATCCATCAATAATTCCCTTGTCCTGCGGACTTCGGTTGCCTCTGATAGTCTCCGCAACTTCTTGATTCAGCCAAGCCCGCTACTCCCCCTGAATAGGTGGGGCTTAACTTAGTGCCATTCAGGACCGACACCTTTTTGATTCTCTCTTGATATTTATGATGTCATAAGTATTTTCTTCTTTGATATTGTCCACGTGTTCTTTATTGCATCTCTTTCGAGCCAATATCTAACGGATTGCGATGCTGTGGAGGTGGAGAACCAACTTCCGACTGCCACAGCTTCTTTTTCATCTATGGAGGTAACGGTTACTTCTATAATGATTCCTGATTTCCCCTTGTCTGATCGAAGGAAGACTCCATCAATGATTTTCGCCTCGCCCCCGAACTTACATACTAGGCCTTTCTCGTAATGTAGATCTTCTTTTATAATATCAAATTCTGCCTGGCTCGTTTCACCAATAAAGCAAACGTCGTAATATGGAGGCTTAATTGTTTCAAGCATATGATTGTATACCGCAACTTTAACTGCTTGATGCGAATTTATATTCGCCAAAGTCGTGTATGAAAATAACATACATAGCGTAAAAAACATCGAAATTGATTTCACTAGATTGTTCACTCGGAAAGTTCCGCCATTTTTTGACAGGCACACTTGTCAAATGACTGCCCGCTATTTGGTGATTCGTTCATAATATTATTAGGATCAGAACTGTGTATACCTTCGGCTACATCTCCAGCATCATATACCGCTTGATGGGCCCCCTCATGGGACAGAAGGTTTCCGGTGGCTGCAAGATAACCAGAATTTGCACCAGTTCCATTGCTACCCATAGTCGATGCTTGAGCTACTATTGTGTTGCCTAGATAAATTTGCTCCAATGAACTTCCTGTTATCAGGATGTTCAGCCCACTACCTGAGTGTGGCGTATTGATATTGCCAAGATTGCTGAGAAGCATAGAAGCGTCGGGAGTCGTTCCTTTCCCGAGATTATAGGTACCATCGCTGGGAGCTTGCTTGTCTTTTCGATTGTAATCATAGTCCACCTTAACAGTAATGCCGCATCCAATACTAAATTCCTTGCAACATTGATCCATTGCTTTTTGAAGATCATTTTTTTGAGAGTTAATGGCGTCTTTATTTGCATTGAAGGTTGTTGAATCATCAAATCCAAAATTCATCCAAAGACTGTTTAGCCCGAGAGGGTCAACCCTGTTAACGGGGGCATTTTTTGACTGTGCATAAATGTTTACACCTCCTTGTTCTCCAAAGGGATCGCGACTCACCCAACGACCTTGTTGAGTTTGATAGTAGGCAAAGCAGTTGCTTGCACATAAAAGAATAAAATGTACGTATAACAACATTCTCATTGTATTGTTCTCCGGTTAACATTGTCTAAGTATGATTTCAGATGTTTCGATTCAGGGAAAGACGGCAATGCAAAAGTGTACGCCTCGGATGCTTCGGCATATCGCTTATTCTCCTCCAGACACGAAGCTCGCAAGCGAGCAAAGACTGCCAACTCTTCTGATCTACTAAGGTTTTTTAGAAATTTCTCTGCTTTGGCTTCGGTTGGATTTGTTGGGTGAGGCCAACGCATGTAATAGGAATCTGGTTTGCTGTCTATACCGGGACATGCTGTTTCGATATTAAACCGTTCTTTTCCATCATCCCATCGGCAAAATAGATGCCCTTTGCAGGTTACGAGATAAAGCGGATAGCCACAACGACGGCCAATGGCGACCATCAATACGGGGAGGGATGAGCAACTACCTGTTCGTTTATCAATAAAACCATGAAGGA
>JBGSYX010000015.1:0-1675 GCA_041750735.1 Cyclobacteriaceae bacterium | reverse complement strand
TTCGTATTTTTTGATGATTTCCACACTCCCGTCGTTACTACCACCATCCATAATGAAATATTCAAGATTTGGATAGCCTTGGAGCAATACCGAACGGATGGTCTCTTCAAGATAAGACGCCTGATTATAGGATGGGGTAACAATAGTCACACGGGGCAGATCAAAATTGACTGAAATTTTTTCAGGCATAAAGTCCCAGGGCCAGCCGGTTTTTTCAGTTATTGGAGAGGGGAGGGAGGCTTGTTGCATTTTTACCTAGTCTTACCATTCCAGTTTTTTTTTGTACACCCAGTCAGCTTGATGGATTCTGTATTCAACACTATCAGAGCGTGCGCCAAACCAATTTGCGTCAAGTTGTAACCGACGAAATATGCGGTTTGCCAATCGAATTAATAAAGACGGAATCCAAAAAGGGCTGGAATATTTTGCCAGCACAGTTTCGGCTTCAGCAACATATTGATCCAAAGATGCGGTTTTTTGTTGATTATGAACTCGAAACATGGCTAACGGAATATGTACTGTTACTGGATTGCTATGTTCATAGAATCGCGACCAGAGTTCAAAATCCCCCGCATACTTTAAACTAGTATTCAATTTAGCTCCCGCTCTTTCCCAGAGACTACGCCGCCAGAAGGTAGCTTCCTGCTGTAAAAAATCCTTTTTCCTTAGCAGCCTGCTGCGCATCTCAAAAAAGCGTCGGCGACTGCGATTAAAACGATTGAAAACAAGTGGAAACTGCGCCTCAGGCGGAGTCGCAGATGTGCAAGAGGTTGTCAACCATTCTACTTCAGGAAATGCAGTGAAAATTTCGCCAACGACCCGCAGTGTCCAAGGAAAGTACAAGTCATCGGAGTTTAGATAAGCCATGATCTCGCCACTCGATTTATTAAATCCTTTTTGGATCGCGTCATACTGCCCGCCATCAGGCATGCTCTCCCAGTAAGACAAATGAGATTCATATTTACGGATCAACGAAATGCTGTCGTCTGTAGAGCCGCCATCCATAACGATATATTCGAGATTGGAGTATCTCTGATCCAGGATGGATTGAATGGTTTTTTCAAGGAACCTACCTTGATTAAAACTGGGGGTAATTACGCTAATTTTAGGCCAATGGGTATTTCTAGTTTTTATCATCTGAACTTATCCGTAAAATTCCTTGGCACCTTTGCAATTATTTATAACTGGAGTATGAAAATTGCAGACTATCTTTCTTTATAAAGATCAGATCCATTTGCCAAAATGCATTATCATAAGGTCTCCACAAGGGGTCTGCGAGATCAATACAGCGAAACCCTAAGCCATCCAGATATTCACACATTTCGTAAAACAACAAACATTCGGAGCTTATTCTAAAGTTATAGGATTCAACAATGATAATCTCGGTCTTTGCCAGCGTGGCTAAAGCACCTTTAAAAATGGGCACTTCAAATCCATGTGTATCCAACTTTATCAGGTAAGGGCCATTCATTTTTCTGGCTTCGATTTCGAAATCAATACTTGTTTCGGGAATCATAATACTATTTTTGTCAGGTTCGTAGGATGCCTGGCCTGCATAGGGATCATCCTTATCAAAGGAAAAGCTGATACTTTCACCATGTTTGTCTCCAGCAGCGGCTAATACGAATTGAGTATTTGGCTTTTCAATAGTAAATGCGTCTAAAGCCTGCATATG
>JBGSYX010000014.1:0-3122 GCA_041750735.1 Cyclobacteriaceae bacterium | reverse complement strand
TGGTTTTCATTGTAAAAAAATGCAATTAATGCAAAAGCAGAGGTAAGGTCGATCAAAGGGTCGTATCGAAAATTGAAGATCTTGGCCACAAAATCCCGAGGATACAGACTCTGGCATCCAGCTAAACATGGAGTGCCCGTTGTGGCCATTTTTGGGATTTGATGCTCATTCACTTCCCAATGATTGATAAGCTAGTCCGAATCCCGCATGATGTCAAAATGGATATGCGCACTAATAGAAAGACGATAGAGGAAGGAGTTGAGAAGATTACGTTTCTGATGTGACTCTGAACCTAGATCGTCCCAAACTGTTGGTAATCACAAATATGAAAAAACATGGTAGTAGAGATGATCACTTTATCCCTCAGTCATTGCTGAGGCAATGGGCTTTTGATTCGGATAAGGTTTGTTGGGCAAAAAAATCAAATGGCGCCATAGAAATTAAATCCGAGTCTATTAGAAAAATAGGCGTATTTTATAGAATCGAGCATGATCTGTTCTTTAATATGGAAACAAGGGTTAAAGATGATCTTAACAGATACAGAGCCCCCTTTGAGAATAGAATAAAAACTAAGGTAGAAAGTCTTCATCAAACATTAAACTCCAATAGAGACGAATTAAGAAAGGACCATAACTTTTTGTCCTCAAAAATTACCCAGGGAGATAAAAACTTCTGGATTCGTTTTTACCATCTTTGTATGCTGACAAATCCCCAATTCCAGCCCTTTTTTGAAAAATGGTTCAGGCATTCAGTAGTCCTAACTTCAGGTGAAAAATTTGCTGCGGACTTATTTAGGGCAGCCGGCTCTCTCAACATCAGCCCATCGATAATTAAAGACGAATTATTTGTAAAATATATTCTTTCGTTCGATGATGTTTTTATCAATTTCTTAATGCCAGATGAGGAAGATAAACATTTTATTGCTTCGGATAGCTACACTCCCCTCATACATTTTCACAATATTCAGATAGGCTCAAGGATCGGTTGGATCCCTTTGCATCCAAAGTTGTTACTGAAGGTTTTTTATCAGAATAAAGGTACAGATGGAAAGAATATAGATTTTCGAGTCTTTTTTAATAAAGCGGACAGTTTTAATCTCGAGGCGATGAAATATGGCCATGAAGTTCTTGGAAGTCTAAGTCAATTCGATTTCATAAATACACACAAAGCCCTTCTACTTGAGAATAAGGACGAAGTATTTCAAACAAAAAAATGAAATCCTGACCAGTGTTGGTTACACATACCGGCGCTGCTCAAAAATTGTTTGCTCTTGAAAAAATGACGTCTCAAATTTTTTTCCACTGAACCCCTGTGACATAAAATTATCGGGGTAACCTAAGGGGTAATAAAGTGCGCCATGGTTGTTATTTATTAGTAATTATAAGCTATTATGCTGCCTATTAAATGGCCGTCGCCTCATCACGCCATCTCTTATGCACGTTTTGACCAAGCATTCTCTCGGAAATCCTCACGTTACGATGAAAACAGCTGATGAGCTTCTCGCTCGCGGTGTGAAACGTGATGATTTGAGCCAGACGCAATAGGACTTCCTTGTTCCGAAAAATACTTAATGAAATTAAGCATAAATTTCTCAGGAATCTACGTGGCAATATTCGCATTCTCTGCGACAAAATCTTAATGAATGGTTGTCAGAGTATTGAAGCAGTTGACAGTGTTAGCGTCTTCGGTTGACTTGAATTGCTCGATCGCCTGCTGGGATTTTTTCGCATCCTCTTCATAAAAAGAAGGGTGATATTCGGCTAGGTTCTGGATAAATGTTGGTTCCAAAATTTGAGTGGAACCATCCTGATAGGTGACCCAAAATTGAACAATAGGTTTGTCCTGGGTCTGAAGTGATCCGACATAGATTTGGCCGCTAAGATCGCCTTTACCAAAAAAATGGTCGTCTTTTGCGGCTAACTGTACATCTTTGATGTCCTGCCATTCGATTGGATTGGGGCGAATGATGACATTGTCATATTTGGTCCAGATCCCGGTATGGGCAATTACGGAACTGACCGGCTTATCCCATGCAGTTTTGCTGAAATGGTAAGTACAATAATAGGTTCGGTTCAGAATCATCGTTGACCCGAAAGCGGTACTGCCGATCAATAGCGCCGAAATCATTGTCAAAACTTTGTTAAAGTACATATTATTCTCCTTTTGCTGTAGGTAAAAAGCTAGATTGAAGCCACTTGCTGCTCCAAAAATGCACCTTTAGCTGTTCTGATGAGAAAGCGTCAACCAGCTCGTTACTGAATGGGAGAATGTGGCCACTGAACTGTGCAAAGGCCTGAAAGTGAGACGAACTTCCTTATGCGTTAAACTGGTCTTTCGAGAGTTTAGTGCGTTCATGAACAAGAGTTCTGTCTATGTGATATTGTCACTGCCGGACATCTCCCATGTCACTCGCATCAATCGCACAAATCCTGCAACATCTCCTCAAGGAGGTTCTTATGAGAACACGGGTCAACGACAGCTTTAAAGATTATGAAAACGAACTGGAGTGAATCAATACCTATCCCTTTGATCCTTTTCCGAACTTTGGAATGCCGGGATCGCGTGAAGGCATGATTTGCATTGACTGTGGCAAAACAGGGTCGAAGTGTGGTCATGTAGTCATCTGATGAGTATACGGAATCAAAGCGGGGGAGGATGGAACAGCGATACAAAGAGAATCCATTTTCCCACCCGATACATCACAGTTCAACTGATCACAGACCGCAAAATCGATTTCTTGAAACCGCAACAGACCAGATAACACCCGTAAGTTGAATGGCAGTGTAGATGGGCAGTCCTAGAGTGATGGAATTTAATGGCAGATACCCCTTTTGAGTGATATTTTGCTATATTGTCGTCACAATTCAATAGGAACAAATAACGATGTCAACTCTTTATCTATTATGCGGTAAGGTAGGATCTGGCAAAACAACCTACGCTTTGAGTCTGGAAGCTGAAAAAAAGGCGTTTCGCATCACTGTGGATCAATGGATGATTCCGCTATTTGGCGAACATATGCCTCGCGAGGTGTTTGATAGCCGCCTGGGTACCTGCAAGGAAATCGCTTACGATCTGGCTGAAAGGCTTTTGGCCTATGGTATAGATGTGGTTCTCGATTTTGG
>JBGSYX010000013.1:0-13289 GCA_041750735.1 Cyclobacteriaceae bacterium | reverse complement strand
TAGGATACTAGTTTTAATACCAAGGTCAAGTGCCGCCACCTTGTATCTCGCATCTTTATCGCCATAAAAGTATGGCTTTTTTGTAGAAACAACCGAGGACAATTCGAGCCCTTCCATGGAAGGCAATTCACTAAACTTTTGCTTTAAACTTTCCGGATTGAGGTCCTCGCTGGAAATAAGGCAATTCATTGCACCTTTACTTCTGATATGCCTAACCAGTTTCCTGGTATCTATATTGGATATGCCGGTAATAGCATACTTTTCCAGATACTCCTGTAAAGAACTGGATGACAAGTGCCGGCTATGAATCGGTGAAAAATCATTAACTACAAGCCCGGAAATTTTTGGTTTGGCTGATTCTTGCTCGTCTTCATGAACACCATAATTCCCAATATGCGAAGTGGTATTTACAATCACTTGTCCGTAGTATGACGGATCAGTATATATCTCCTGATATCCTGTCATTCCGGTATTGAAGCAAATCTCTCCTCCGGTCGTACCCTTTTTGCCGATGGATTTACCGACAAAACTGGAACCGTCTTCGAGTATTAAAATTGCCTGGTCTTTGGAATGATACTTCATCATAGGGAAGGGATTAAAAAGGTATGGCAAAATAAGCTATTAACGAGTACTTAAACAAGGTTAAGCGACTGTAATCCATTCATTCGATTGGCTTATGACCAAAAAAAAAGGGATTAGTTTTCGCTTAATCCCTTTTATGAAATCTATCATATAATACTATTCGTTTCCAGAATCCTTTACTTCGGTATCTGTTTCAGGTGTTTCTAGCGGTTCCTGCTTTTCGATTACTGGCTCTGCTTTTTCTGCTACAGCTTCTACTTTTGCCTTCTTTGCAGGTTTAGTTTCAACAGCATCTGATTTCTTAACTGTACGACCTCTTCTTGTTTTGGCCTTTTTCGAATCCTTTTCCCCGAGAAGTAGTTCGTTATAATCCACTAGTTCCATAACACACATTGATGCATTATCACCGAGACGATTGTCCGTTTTAATAATCCTCGTATATCCGCCCGGACGCTCACTAACCTTATTTGATACTTCATCAAAAAGGATTTTCACAGACTCTTTGTCCTGAAGGTATGAGAAAACCACCCGGCGATTATGTGTTGTATCTTCTTTTGATTTTGTAATCAGTGGCTCAACATATACCCTTAGCGCTTTTGCTTTTGCAAGTGTCGTCGTGATCCTTTTGTGGAGTATGAGGGAAGAAGCCATATTTGAAAGCATTGCCTTCCTGTGCGAAGCTGTTCTTCCCAGCGCATTTACCTTATTTCCGTGTCTCATTGTAAATTAATCTTCTTCGAGTTTATACTTGGATAAATCCATGCCGAAAGTCAAATTCTTTTCAGCAACCAATTGCTCCAATTCAGCAAGTGATTTTTTACCAAAGTTCCTGAACTTCATCATGTCTGAGATTTCCAGGCGAACTAAATCACCTAACACCCTGACATCGGCTGCTTTGAGGCAGTTGTATGCCCTGACTGAAAGATCAAGATCATTTAGCGGTGTTTTAAGCAACTTACGCATGTGAAGCATCTCCTCATCAACAGCTTCTGGCTCTTTAAGGTCGGCTGATTCAAGGATCATTGTCTGATCACTGAATAGCATGAAGTGTTGGATAAGTATGTGTGCAGCACCTTTTAATGCGCTTTCCGGATGAATAGATCCGTCTGTTTCAATATCAAGGATGAGTTGCTCGTAATCTGTTTTTTGCTCAACCCTGGTGTTTTCAACGTGGTACTTAACGTTCTTTATCGGTGTGAAAATAGCATCGATGGGAACATAACCGAAAATTTGCTCATTGGGCTTATTTTCTTCTGATGGTACATAACCGCGTCCTTTTTCGATCGACAATTCAATTTCAAATTCCGCTTTTTCATCAAGGTTGCAGATAACAAGCTCCGGATTCAATATTTCAAATGAAGTAGTGAAGTTTGATATATCACCAGCAGTGAATTGCTTTGCTTTTTTTACCGGCACAACAATTTTACTATCAATACTTTCGGATATCTTTTTGAAACGGACCATTTTGAGGTTCAAAATGATCTCTGACACATCTTCTACAACACCTTCGATAGTAGAAAACTCGTGCAATACACTTGGAATCTTAATTCCAGTAATAGCATAGCCTTCGAGTGATGAAAGCAGAATTCTGCGAAGGGCGTTGCCGATGGTGACTCCAAAACCAGGTTCTAATGGTTTGAATGTAAAAAGCCCATGAAAATCATCCGCTTTTTCCATTGTTACCCTTTCAGGCATTTGAAATGCAAGTATTGACATATTTTATTGTTCTAAATGGTAACTATGAGTTAACAATCTTACTTAGAGTAAAGTTCGACGATGAGTTGTTCCTGGATATTCTCAGGAATCTCCTCGCGCTCCGGTAAATGAATCATCTTTCCGGACATCTCACTTGTATTCCAATCTAACCATGGATATCGTTTACCTGATCTTGCTGCCAGACTATTTATAACTATTTCAAGTGACTTTGACTTCTCTCTTACCGAAACTATATCTCCTACTTTGAGTGTGTATGATGGAATATTTACTATTTCTCCATTGACCAGGATGTGCTTGTGCGAGATTAGCTGACGAGCACCCCTTCTTGAAGGTGAAACTCCGAGTCGGAACACAACATTGTCCAGTCGCGACTCAAGCAATTGAAGCAGGATTTCACCGGTAATACCATTCTTTCTGGAAGCTTTATGGAATAGATTAGCAAACTGACGCTCTAACACTCCATATGTATATTTAGCCTTTTGCTTCTCATTGAGCTGGGTAGAATATTCGGACAATTTCTTGCGTCTTCCTCTTCCATGCTGACCGGGACCATAGGGCTTTTTTGCCAATGCCTTGCTTGGTCCGAAAATCGGATCATTAAACTTTCTTGAAATCTTAGACTTTGGTCCAGTGTACCTTGCCATGTTACTATACTATTTTAGGTATTATACTCTTCTTCTTTTTGGAGGCCTGCAGCCATTATGTGGTAATGGCGTTACGTCAGTGATGGTGGTAACTTCAACGCCAGAGTTTTGAATGCTCCGTATTGCTGATTCCCGCCCGGCACCTGGTCCTTTTACAAACACTTCAACTTTGCGCAAACCAAGGTCAAATGCTTTCTTTGCACAATCTTCACCTGCCATCTGTGCAGCATATGGCGTGTTCTTTTTAGAACCTTTAAAGCCCATTTTTCCTGCTGAAGCCCAAGATATGACCTGACCTGCAGTATTGGTTATGGATATAATAATGTTGTTAAAAGAGGCTCTAATATGAGCCTGACCTACGGGTTCTACATTTACAACGCGCTTTTTAGCTTTATCCTTTCTCTTTTGTGCCATCTTACTTATCGATTACTTAACCGCCTTTTTCTTATTTGCAACAGTTTTCCGCTTTCCTTTACGAGTTCTGGAATTGTTCTTGGTATGCTGACCGCGAACAGGCAGCCCTTTACGGTGACGCAATCCCCTATAGCATCCAATATCCAAAAGTCGCTTTATACTCAGCTGAATTTCTGATTTCAGGACACCTTCAACCTTCAGGTTCTCTGAGATCAGAGTCCTTATCTTATTGGCTTCTTCGTCAGACCATTCCTTTACTTTCTTGTCGCGACTAACCTCTGCTTTGTCCAGTATCATCTGGGCAGAACTCTTTCCGATGCCGAAAATATAAGTTAATGCTATCTCTCCCCGTTTTTGGTCAGGGATGTCAACTCCTGCAATTCTAGCCATGCTTATCCTTGTCTTTGTTTATATCTTGGATTCTTTTTATTGATCACATAGATCTTTCCTTTGCGTCGAACTATCTTGCATTCGGCGCTACGCTTTTTCACAGATGCGCGGACTTTCATTATCGTAATTATTTATATCTGTAAACTATTCTTCCCTTTGTTAGATCATAAGGTGACATTTCAAGCTTCACCTTATCTCCTGGTAAAATCTTTATATAATTCATCCGCATTTTTCCTGAAATGTGGGCTATCAACTTATGCCCGTTTTCCAGCTCCACCCTGAACATCGCATTAGATAGTGCTTCAACTATCGTTCCGTCTTGTTCTAGTGAGGTTTGTTTTGCCATAATGCTTATATAATAATCTGGTATTCTAAGCGACTGCCACTTGGGATCGTCCTTTAATCCTGCCAGATTTCATCATTCCCTCATAATGCCTCATCAACAAATAACTCTCAATTTGTTGTAAAGTATCCAAAATAACTCCAACCATAATAAGTATGGAAGTTCCGCCATAAAATGCTGCAAATCCCTGGCTAACGCCGGCGATTACGGCAAAAGCTGGCATTACTGCTATCAACGCCAGGAATATCGAACCGGGTAATGTAATCTTCGTTAATATTCCATCGATAAATTCCGAGGTTTGCTTTCCAGGTTTAATTCCTGGTACAAAACCCCCATTTCGCTTCATATCATCGGCTATTTGGTTAGGATTTATTGTAATGGCCGTATAGAAAAATGTAAATACGATGATCAATGTAGCCAATAGCAAATTGTATGGCGCTGATGTAAAGTTTGCAAAAGCAAATCCAACGTTGGCTAGAAAATCATTTTTATCCGCAAAATAATTGGCTAACATTCCCGGAAGGAACATAAGCGCTTGTGCAAATATAATTGGCATAACGCCTGCGGAATTCAATCGAAGCGGGATATATTGTCGTTGACCGCCATAAACTTTGTTACCAACGATTTGCTTTGCATACTGCACAGGTATTTTTCTCACTGCCTGCGTTAAAGCCACGATAGCCATAATGACGAAGAACAAGGCGACTAACTCCAGAATAAATAGTAATAATCCACCCATTCCTTTTGAAATAGCCTCAGCTGCTATTTCGCCCGGGAATCGTGATATTATACCTATCATAATAAGCATTGATATACCATTGCCAATACCCTTGTCAGTAATTCTTTCACCGAGCCACATACAGAAGATCGTGCCGGCAGTAAGTATAATCATTGACAGAAACAGGAATATAGTAGGATTAATAAGGATCGCTTCACTGGGAATTGATCCTTTTATATATGCTACTGATTGCGATAAACAAATGAAAATAGTTAAAACTCTTGTGATCTGATTCAACTTTTTCCTACCCGATTCACCCTCTTTCTGCATCTTTTGGAAATACGGCATCGCGACAGTCAAAAGCTGAATGACAATAGAGGCCGAGATATATGGCATAATGCCAAGACCAAATATAGATGCATTACTGAATGCCCCTCCTAAAAATGTATCAAGCAAACCAAAAAAGCCTCCCGCTGATTGCGAAAGCTTATCCGGATCAATACCTGGTAATACTACAAATGACCCAAGCCGATAGATTACAAGATAACCAAGCGTGATGAGGATTTTATCCCGTAATTCTATTATGGACCAGATATTCTTAAGTGTAGTAAAAAACTTTTTCATTTTAAAGTTTGATTATGGAACCACCAGCTTTTTCAATTGCCAAAGCTGCTGTGGCTGAAAATCCATGTGCAGAAACCGCTATTGCAGATTTAATTTCTCCTCTTCCAAGTATTTTTACCAGATCCTTCTTGCCGACAATACCATTCTGGCGAAGTGTTTCAAAAGTGATTTCACTTAGGTTTAACTTGTCAGCAAGTAACTGAATGGTGTCAAGGTTTACGCTCTTATATTCAACCCTGAACATGTTATTAAATCCAAATTTTGGAACCCTTCTCTGAAGTGGCATTTGACCACCCTCAAAGCCGCTCTTCTGCGAATATCCTGACCGTGACTTAGCACCTTTATGTCCTCGCGTGGATGTGCCACCTCTTCCAGATCCTTGTCCCCTTCCTATTCTTTTTTGGCTACTTGTAGAGCCAGCGGCGGGTTTTAAAGTATGTATCTTCATCGTTCTATTCACTTACGGTAACCAGGTGACCAATTTTTTTTACCATACCGAGTATTTGCGGCGTGGCTTCCAATTCGACTGTCCTATTGAGCTTTCCCAACCCCAACGCCTCAATTGTTCTTCGTTGATCTTTTGGCCGTTTCAGAGTGCTCTTTATTTGTGTTATACTAATTTTTGCCATTTTTACTACCCGTTAAAAACTTTCGACATTTCTACTCCTCGTGTTTGAGCTACAGTGAATGCGTCCTTAAGTCTTGTTAAACCATCAAAAGTTGCCTTTACTACGTTGTGAGGATTGGATGAACCTTTTGATTTAGCCAAAACGTCCTTAACTCCGGCGCTTTCAAGTACGGCACGCATTGCGCCTCCTGCAATAACACCGGTACCGGCCGATGCAGGCTTCATTAACACCAGACCACCGCCAAATTTGCCCAAAACTTCATGAGGTAAAGTTCCTTTTCTCACGGGAACCTTGATTAGGTTTTTCTTGGCATCATCAATTCCTTTGGTTATGGCATCTGTTACTTCATTTGCCTTTCCCAAACCGTAGCCTACCACACCATTGCCGTTACCGACAACGACAATTGCAGAGAAACTAAAACGACGACCACCCTTAACAACCTTGGCGACCCTCTTTATAGCCACCACACGTTCTTTGAGCTCAATTTCACTAGCCTTGATGGCCTTTATACTTTTCTGTGACATACGTTTTAGAATTTAAGACCGCCTTCGCGTGCGCCTTCTGCAAATGCTTTTACTTTTCCATGATATAGATAACCATTGCGGTCAAAAATGACCTCGGCAATTCCATTAGCTACGGCCTTTTCAGCAAGTTTTTTCCCAACTTCCTTTGAGACCTGTACATTAATATTTTTCACTTTTCCTAACTCAATCGAACTGATACTCGTGAGTGTCTGACCTGTTTTGTCGTCAATTAGTTGGGCATAGATTGCTGTATTACTCTTATAAACAGACAGTCTGGGACATTCATGTGTACCCGAAATCTTTCTGCGTATTCCGCTCTTGATTCTGAGTTTCCTCAAAGATTTATTTATTGCCATGGTTCAATCTATTTTGCAGCAGTTTTACCAGCTTTTCTTCTAATTTTTTCACCAACAAACCGAACACCTTTACCTTTGTAAGGTTCAACTTTCCTTAGTGCCCGTATCTTTGCAGCTACCTGACCAATAAGTTGTTTATCTATTCCTTCCAGAGTTACAGTTGGATTCTTTCCTTTCAGTGTCTCCGCTGATACAGATAATTCACCGGGTATTTCAAAAAATATACTGTGAGAATGTCCGAGACTCAATTCAAGAATTTTTCCCTGAACATTTGCCTTAAAACCAACACCTACAATTTCAAGTTCCCTTTTAAATCCGTTTGATACGCCCTCTATCATATTATTGATCAATGCCCGGTACAATCCGTGCATGGCTTTATGCCGTTTTTGCTCAGTAGGACGGCTCACAATCAATTGGCCATTCTCCAGGGCTAATGTGATATCAGGATCCACTTGTTGTGTGAGAGTTCCTTTAGGCCCTTTTACAGACACCAGATTGTTGTTAATATCAACAACTATCCCACTTTTAATCTCTATCGGTTTTTTTCCTATTCGTGACATTGCCTATTCAATTAATAAACATAACAGAGAACTTCACCACCAATATGCTCTTCCTTGGCCTTTTTCGAAGTCATAACTCCTTTGGAAGTAGACAATATTGCTATGCCCAATCCATTTAAAACCCTTGGAAGACCATCTACATGTGCGTATTTGCGAAGACCAGGAGTACTTATTCTTTGGATATACTGAATAGCAGATTGCTTTGTATCAGGATTGTACTTGAGGGCGATTTTAATGTTTCCCTGAGGTCCAACCTCTTCAAACTTAAAATTCTGAATATATCCCTGGTCAAATAAAACCTTTGTGATCTCCTTCTTGAGGTTCGATGATGGGATATTTACTATCCGGTGATTAGCCTTTATAGCGTTTCTAATTTTCGTTAGATAATCAGCAACTGGATCCATTTATTTATATTGTTTTTTATTCTTTTACTCAAACGGGCTGCAAAGATATGACAATAAATTCACATCTTAAAGAGAATTACCAACTTGCCTTCGTAATGCCTGGAATTTTTCCGTCGTTAGCCATTTCACGGAATGTCACCCTGCTGATGCCAAATTTCCTCATGTATCCTTTAGGTCTTCCAGTAAGTTTGCATCTATTGTGAAGCCTGACCGGTGATGCATTTTTTGGAAGTTTGTCCAAAGCCAAATAATCACCGGCTTCTTTTAACCGAGCACGTTTCTGTGCATATTTTGCCACCAAACGTTCTCTCTTTCTTTCTCTGGCTTTTAATGATTCTCTTGCCATATGATTAGTTTTTACTATTTGCAAATGGAAATCCAAACGCCCTCAGAAGTTCATAACTTTCTTCGTCTGTTGATGCACTGGTAACGAAGGTGATGTTCATTCCTGAAATTCTGCTGACTTTATCAATACTGATCTCCGGGAATATGATTTGTTCCTTTACCCCCAGTGTATAATTGCCCCTTCCGTCAAAACCTTTCTCGCTAATACCTCTGAAGTCTCTAACTCGTGGAAGTGCTACGTTCATCAGACGATCAAGAAATTCATACATCTTGTCACCACGTAGGGTAACACGCGCTCCGATAGCCATGCCTTCCCGCAATTTGAAGTTGGAGATGGATTGTTTGGCAATAGTTTGCACGGCCTTCTGACCAGTGATCGTTGATAATTCCTCAACTCCGACATCTACTGCCTTTTTATCAGTTACACCCGCTCCCACCCCCTTGTTGATGCTTATCTTAAGGATTTTGGGAACTTCCATAATTGACTTGTATTGGAATTTCTCTCTTAATACAGGAACCACATCTTTGTGGTACTTCTCTTTCAATCTTGGGTTAGCCATTTTTTATTACGTCTCCCGTTTTTTTTGAATATCTCTGCAATTTTTCGTTCTTATCAAGCTTACGACCAACCTTAGTTGGTTGTCCGGTTGCCTGATCTACAAGTTTTAGATTACTTATGTGTACACCAGCTTCACCCTTTTTGATTCCTCCTTCAGGATTTTTGGCTGATGGTTTCACATGTTTTGTAATCATGTTTACGCCCTCAACGATAGCACGACTTTTGGTTGTCATTACTTCGAGGACCTTGCCTTTTTTTCCCCTGTCATCACCGGTGATAACCACCACAGTATCGCCTTTTCTGATGTGAAGCTTAGCGCTGTTATTTTCTTTTGCTTTCATATTAAAGTACTTCTGGGGCCAATGAAACTATTTTCATAAACTGTTTGTCCCTTAATTCGCGTGCAACCGGGCCAAAAATACGTGTGCCTCTGGGCTCATCGTTTGGGTTTAACAAAACCACGGCATTGTCTTCGAATCGTATATAGGACCCATCTTTCCTTCTTACTTCCTTCTTGGTCCGAACTACAACAGCTTTGGAAACTGTGCCTTTCTTTAAAGAACTAGAAGAGAGTGATGACTTTACAGTAACAATAATTTTGTCTCCGACGGAAGCATATCTGCGACCTGTTCCACCCAATACTCGTATACATAAAACCTCCCTTGCACCGCTATTATCAGCTACATTGAGGCGTGACTCCTGCTGAATCATGTTATTTGGCTTTTTCTACTATTTCAACTAATCTCCACCGCTTGTTTTTGCTGAGCGGCCTTGTTTCCATAATTTTCACAGTATCACCGATACCGCATTCGTTTTTTTCGTCATGGGCCATGAACTTCGTGGTCTTCCCAATGAATTTGCCATACATTGGATGCTTTACCTTCCGGCGCACAGCAACAGTTATGGACTTTTCCATTTTATTGCTTACTACGGTTCCAACCCTCTCTTTTCTAAGGTTTCTGGTCTCCATAATGCTATTGTTTCTTAGTTTTCAGTACTGTAAGTATCCGGGCAATCGTCTTTCTTGTCTCTTTAATCCTCATGGGGTTTTCGATTGGAGATATAGCATGTGCAAACTTTTGCTTTTGTAATATCTCTCTTTCACTCAACAATCGTTGGTTTAGCTCTTCAACAGACAAGGTTATTAATTCTGAATTTTTCATTTTACTCTACGTAATCTCTTCTAACTACAAATTGAGTCCTAATTGGAAGCTTTTGTGCTGCCAGCATCAACGATTCATATGCCAACTCACGTGATGTGCCGCCCGATTCGAACATGATTGTGCCTGGTTTCACCACAGCAACCCAATACTCAGGAGCTCCTTTCCCTTTACCCATCCGAACTTCAGCTGGTTTTTTTGTAATTGGTTTATCTGGAAAAATTCTTATCCACACCTGTCCTTCACGCTTCATAGCTCTGGTTACGGCTACCCTCGCGGCTTCTATCTGCCTGCTGGTGATCCATCCCGGCTCAATGGCTTTTAATGCAAAAGATCCAAAATCTATTGTATGTCCGCGCTGGGCAAGCCCTTTTACGCGACCTTTTTGCATTTTCCTGAACTTCGTTCTTTTAGGCTGTAACATTGTAATTCGATTTCTTTACCTATTAATTCTTCCTTCTACGCTTTGGCAAATCGTTCCTTCTTCCTCTTGGAGCAGGTGCGGCATTTCTAGCCGGTTGATTTGGCATACCTACGTTTGGCGACAAGTCGCGTTTTCCATATACTTCACCTTTGAAAATCCACACCTTAATGCCGATTTTCCCATAAACTGTTTCTGCTTCTGATATCGCATAGTCAATCTCAGCACGCAGGGTATGTAGGGGAATTCTGCCGTCCTTGTATTGCTCAGTACGAGCCATTTCAGCTCCTCCCAAACGGCCAGACACTTTCACCTTGATACCTTGTGCCCCAACTCTCATGGTCGAGGCAATTGCTTGCTTCATTGCTCTCCGGTAAGATATCCTTGCACTTAATTGTTGGGCTATCGCCTCACCAACCAGCTTAGCATCTAACTCAGGACGTTTGATTTCAAAAATATTGATCTGAACATCCTTATTAGTAATTTTCTTGAGTTCTTCTTTGATCTTGTCAACCTCGTTACCGCCTTTGCCAATAACAACACCTGGTCTTGCAGTATGGATGGTGAGTGTGATTCTTTTTAGCGTACGCTCAATAACGATCTTTGAAATACCACCCTTGGGAATACGCACTTGTACATAATTTCTGATCTTCTGGTCCTCAACAAGCTTTTCAGCGAAAGTTGAACCACCATACCAGTTGGAATCCCATCCATTAATAATGCCAAGTCTTAGTCCGATCGGATTTGCCTTTTGTCCCATGATACTATTTATTATCGTTTTTTTCTGTAGTGACTACTGTTCCGACCGATGCTTTGCTATCCAGAACAAGTGTGACGTGATTAGATCTTTTTCTGATTCGGTGAGCTCTACCTTGAGGGGCCGGCTGAAATCGTTTTAGGATTTTTCCACCATCGACTTTGATTGATTTTACATACAAATCGGCATCTTCAAGCCTTGTATTCTCATTGGCATTTTGCCAGTTTGAAATGGCCGAAAGCAGAAGTTTCTCCAATCGAGCAGCTCCCTCTTTGGCTTCATACTTGAGCATATAAAGCGCCTTGTTTACTTTATGACCTCTTATCAGGTCAGCAACCATACGCATCTTACGCGCAGAGGTTGGAACATTACGTAATTTAGCTACAGCTTCCATGCTCTTACTTTTTACCTTTATCCTTTTTAGCAACGTGACCCCTGAATGTTCTCGTCGGGGCAAATTCGCCAAGTTTATGACCAACCATATTTTCAGTCACGTAAACGGGAATAAATTTATTCCCATTGTGAACAGCGAATGTATGCCCTACAAAATCAGGAGAAATCATTGATCTCCGCGACCATGTCTTGATAACTGATTTCTTTCCTGCATCATTCATTACCTGAACTTTGTTGTCAACGCGGAAATCTATATATGGTCCTTTTTTAAGTGATCGTCCCATCCTGAATTAGTGCTTACCGATTATTAATCTATTTGAATACTTCTTCTTATCGCGCGTCTTAAAGCCTTTAGCTAACAGACCTTTGCGTGAACGCGGATGACCTCCTGAAGCTCTTCCTTCACCACCGCCCATAGGGTGATCAACGGGATTCATAACAACGCCCCTTACTCGTGGTCTTCTGCCCAGCCAGCGGTTTCTACCAGCCTTACCAAGACGCACATTCATATGATCACTATTGCCAACAGATCCTACGGTGGCATAACAATTAACAAGAATCATCCTCATCTCTCCTGATGGCGACTTGATGGTTGCGTATTTTCCTTCACGTGCCAGTAATTGGGCGTAGGCGCCAGCACTTCTCGCAATCGCTGCTCCGGAACCTGGCCTTAACTCAATATTATGTATGATCGTACCTAATGGTATTTTCGAAAGCGGCAGAGCGTTGCCTAAATCAGGAGCTATGTCACTACCTGACATAATCACGGTGCCTACTTTCAGGCCTTCCGGTGCCAAAATATATGATTTGGCTCCATCCTGATAATACAGCAGTGCTATACGTGCCGAGCGATTTGGGTCGTATTCTATGGCTTTTACAGTAGCGGGAATCCCGTGCTTTTCTCTTTTAAAATCTATTTCACGGTACCGCTGCTTATGTCCACCACCTATATATCTCATCGTCATTCGGCCATCGTTGTTACGTCCGCCGGACTTCTTTTTTGTACTGATAAGAGCTCTTTCAGGACCATTTTTAGATAAATCGTCCAATACTGGAGCAATCCTGAACCGTTGTCCTGGGGTAATTGGTCTTAGTTTCTTTACTGCCATTGCTTATCCCTCGATTAAATGCTTCCGTAAAAATCTATGACTTCGCCCTGTGCCAGAGTAACAATTGCCTTTTTAAAGGAGGATGTTCTACCGGCGACGACTTTTGCTTTTGTGTAGCGTGATTTATCTTTTCCCTGGTATCGAAGTGTAGCTACGTTCTCCACCTTTACACCATACATCTTTTCCACGGCTTTCTTGATCTCAATCTTGTTAGCTGTCTTTTCGACGATAAATCCGTACTTTCCTTTCTCATTGAGCGCAGAAATCTTTTCTGTCACCAATGGCTTTTTCAATACTGTCATTGTATTTAATTCAGTATGTTTTCAATGATACCAATTGAACCCTCACAAATAATGAGTTTATCAGCATTCAGCAAATCGTAAGTATTAAGGTTATTGGCTACGGCTATTTTCACCTTGGGTAAATTCCTACCTGATAACACTACATTTTTGTCTGATTTTGGAAGAACCAAAAGGGTCTTCGCACCTGTCATGGAAAGATTGTTTAGAATCTCCATGTATGTCTTTGTTTTTGGTATTTCAATGCTGAAATCCTCCAAGATGGTAATATCCTGATCCAGAACCTTATAAGACAACGCTGATTTTCGAGCGAGCACTTTAACCTTTTTATTCAGCTTAAAG
>JBGSYX010000012.1:0-2832 GCA_041750735.1 Cyclobacteriaceae bacterium | reverse complement strand
GGACCCCGAGCGATGCGTGGCAGGGGTTGGTTACCGCCATCCCATCTCTTATTTTATCAATGAAATCAGATGGTTATGCATGATAGATAGTGCGTTATTGACGAAAAGGTGCGGAATTATCAGCAAAACAATCCCAACCTTCCACACAAAGCGCCTGATTCTAAAGCCTTTCGAGCTTGCCGATGCTGATTCTTATGAGAGGCACTTTGTTGATTATGAGGTGATCTCTCAACTGTACACTCATGTGCCATGGCCTTACCCAAAAGGTGGGGTTGTCAAATTTCTTTCGGAGATTATTTGTAAGCGATCCAATATCCGCGTCTAGCCTCAACTGAATTTATCCATAATGATTCGGACTGACCTAAAGGAGACCGTTAGGAGGGTATCGAATTATGAATCAGACTACAGTTATCACCGGTATAGAGAGAAAAAGAAGATTTACTGATCCAGAACGGATCGCAATTTTAGAGGAATCGCAGCTACCAAGCAGTTCTTTGATGGGAATAGCAAGAAAATATGGCATATCCCCTAGTGTTCTACACCTCTGGAAGAAGAAATTTCTGCCCAATTTACCAGCTACCAATTCCAGGGGTGGAGTCCTTGGTGATTTTGTAAAGGTCCTTCCACCACCAGCAAGTGAAGCGGACCAATGTATTAGAATCCATTTTAATGGGGAGATTTTGGTGGAACTTCCACTAAATATCGAACCAAAAGTATTGGTAACCTTTTTGACCGCCCTTAGGGGGTGAATCATGAGGTCATTTCGATCCTTCGATATGATTTTTCTTCATAGATCGCCGGTAGACGGGCGCAAGCAAATCAACGGCCTTACGGCAATTATCCAAGGATCTATGGACCAAAATCCCTTTGGGACAGGGATTTTTATTTTTATAAGCAAGAGCCGAGATGTTTTGCGGATGATTTATTGGGATAAAAGTGGATTTGCCATGTGGACCAAAAGACTGGAAAAGGAAAAGTTCCGCTGGCCAAGTAAAATGGAAGTAAATATTTTGCAGCTTTCAACCCAACAATTAAGCTGGCTTCTAGACGGCCTCGATATCACCAAAATAATGCCTCATCAGGAGTTAAATTTTTCTAGCGTTGGATAAAAACATTTGAGAAACTGCGATCCATGACGATTGCAGTAGAAAATCTTCCGAATAATATCGAAGCTCTAAAAGCCTTGTTTATTGAGGAAATGAAGAAGCACGAAACGGTCTTGAATCGTCAGCAAGACCTCCTAAAGAAGCAAAATGAGTCGCTTGATATTGCTAAGCATAGGATCGCCACCCTCGAAGAGCTTCTCCGACGCTGGAATAATAAAGAATATGGCTCCTCAAGTGAAAAGTGGCCTAGCCAGGGATGCCTTTTTAATGAGGCGGAAACCGAGGTCGCAGAAACAGAAGCAGCTATAAAGCAGGTTGTTAACTATGAGCGCAAGCGACCAAAACGCCGTCCTCTCCCTGAAGGTTTGCCACGCGATATACGAACTTATAAATTAGAAGGTGATGACCTTAACTGCGAATGCGGCGGGACATTAAAAGAATTTTCCGAAGAAATTTCGGAGCAGTTAGATGTAATCCCAGCAAAAATCCAAGTCATCCGCCACGTAAGGAAAAAATATTCTTGTCCCTGCTGTCGTAGCAATATCAAAATAGCCAAAATGCCCTTACAACCTATTCCAAAGAGCAATGCGTCGTCTGGTTTATTAGCCTATATAGCCACATCAAAATATGCAGATGCCTTACCGCTTCATCGCCAAGAAACCATTTTTGGAAGACTTGGAATTGATATGGAGCGAAATACCCTAGCCCGCTGGATGATCAGTCTAGGAGAACTACTTAGACCTCTTTATAACCTAATGCAGGATGATTTATTAGATGCCAAGGTCCTGATGATGGACGAAACCCCGGTCCAAGTCTTAAAAGGGACAGGGAAAAAGCCCTCATCAGCTAACTATATGTGGGTACGCTGCAGATCCGGCCCGGATAAAACTATCATTCTTTTTCATTATGATCCCTACCGGAGCGCAGCATGCGCCAAGGGACTTTTATCGGGGTTTTCCGGACATTTGGTCACAGATGGTTACGAGGCCTATGGCTCCGTCGTTAGAAGTCGGGATGATATCATTCACTGCGGCTGTTGGGATCATGCAAGAAGGAAGTTTTTTGAAGCTCATGAAGCACAAACTAAATCATCGGTAAAAAGCCTGGCGGAAGAAGGCTTGAACCATATTCAAAAACTTTACCTCATAGAACGTTCGGTAAAGGATAGTGATGATGAGAGCAGAAGAATTGCTCGCAATCTCTATAGTCGCTCAGTTTTAGACCATCTAAAAAAGTGGTTGGATCAGAGTATCGACAGCGTTCCGCCAAAATCATTGACAGGCAAAGCCATGAGCTATTTAAGGGATCAATGGGAAAAACTGAACCGCTTTTTGGAAGATGGAGCAATTCCCATATCAAATGCCAGAGCTGAGAATTCCATTAGACCGTTTGTTATCGGAAAAAAGAATTGGCTCTTTAGTGATACACGCGCGGGAGCTGAGTCAAGCTCAATCCTTTACAGCATCATCGAAACTGCGAAGGCTAACGGGAAAGAACCTTATGCCTATCTGAAATGGGTGATATCAGAGATACCGTCAATCACAACCGTAGATCAGATGATGCTACTTTTACCTTACTAAATAAAGAATTAGAAAAAACTAGAACTCTCAACTTAGTCAAGAAACGTTTGACGTGGATCTTGGACCGCTTACGGATCGGCCTTGAGCGATTTGCGATCAAATATTACAAAAATAGCACGTTTAATTTTAGTTTGCCTAAGAGTGGC
>JBGSYX010000011.1:0-4140 GCA_041750735.1 Cyclobacteriaceae bacterium | reverse complement strand
TGTTGTTTGTCTTCGGTATAAGCTGTGAGGCTCACCGTATAAGACCCGGGCTCATCATAGGTGTGCAATGGCGCTACGCTGAGAGAGTCGAATGTGCCATCTCCGAAGTCCCACTTATACCTCGAGGCATTCAAACTCAGGTTCTCAAACTTGACGGGTACGTCCACTTCAGGAGCCACTGAAGTAATAGTGAAGGCTGACTTTGAAATCGGTAAAGGATCGTCTTCTTTACAAGCACTTAGCGAAATTACTATTCCAACTATTACAACGGTGGTTAATTTAGTCAGGTCTCTTTTCATTGATTTTGATTTTATTGTTTCAATATAGGAATTCTGAATTGGTTTGTTGTGTTCTTGAATAATTGATTATGACAAAACATCTGTAATTATCTGGGCGCCATATGAAATTATGAGTTTACCTCGATACCACCATTTTTCTTATACGCTGCGTATTTCCTGAGGTAATAATGATATGGTACAATCCGCTCGCCAGGGATTGCACTGATAGCTCATAATTCCAAATCTGCTGGTTCTTCGTTCCCACTTCATATTTCAATCTGCTCCCCGCGATATCAACTATTTCGACTGTTACCGATCCGAAATAATTATCGTCCATTCTAATGGTGAATAATCTGTTTGTGGGGTTTGGGTAAATTTTAAGGGTCTCGCCATCTATTTCATCATCAAGATCCGTCACTACGACCGGTTCTGACTTGAAAAGGCAATTATCATCTGCAACAGAAACTGTATAAAGGCCGGTATTGATGACCTCAAAAACACGGGAAGTAGCTCCTGATATTGGATTATTATTGAAATACCATTGATAATTCGGGGCGATAACCGATGCTGTGAGACGTGTGCCGTTTACATTGATGCTTGGCACGCTTAATCCCCCTTCATAGGTATTGATCGTGATGGTTCTTTCAATGGTCTGGTCAAACTGGGCATTTTTCACATTAAAAAGGATGGTATAGTCCCCCTCGAACATGAACTGATGCGTTGGGTTTTGAAGTGACGATGAATTTCTTAACGGGAACTGAAGATCACCGAAATCCCAGGCCCAACTAGTCGGGTTACCGGTGCTTGTATCAATAAACTTCGTTTCGCCCATAGCACATGGATTCGAAATTTCAAACGACGGGAAAAGGGCGTCTTTGCAGTCGAGCTTTATCCATCCAGTGCTGTTGGCATTGATTACACTATTATCTCCTGAAAGGAAATCGGTTTGACCCGATACCGACACATTTGTCACGTTAAGGAAATCCAGGCAGAACCTGATGTTCCTGTTGTCTGCAAATAAATTGGCATTATTGGGTCCTGTAGCAGTAATTTCGATTCGGTTTGAAGCAATACCAGTAGCCGCAAAATAGTTGTTGATCGTTTGTGTGGTATTACCCTGAAGATTCAGTGAACTTGTCGTAGATAAAACTAACGAATCCATGGTATTACTTCCATTCAAGTTAGCGATGCCGTTTAGTCTCATGGAGTTCATCCGATTGCTCCCATTGAACTGAAGACTTGCATTGTCAACGCTTATGTTATGAAAAACCGAAGCTTCAGCTGTTATAGATTTAGAAGGAACACCATTTGCATTGGACAACATAATCTCTGATCTGGTAAAAATAACCTGGGCGTTGGGGGAAATATTCATTTGATTTAAACCTTCAAACCTTGAGCCGCCAAAATCAATGGTATTGGCACTGTTTACCAAAACAATAACTGATGCGGTGTTGATTGTTTTGTTCCGGGCAATAATGGAACTGTTCTCAATTTTTATGGATTTGGCATTAATGTTATTGACAATATTCCAGGAACCATTTATGGACAAAAACTCCAGATCTACATTGTTGAACGCGCCTGTTGCCACCCTCAACTGGTTGTTTTTCGATACATTTCCACTAAACGATACTTTGCCGTTATTGAAACGAAGCTTATTGTTTTCATCGAATACAGAACCATCTATTGTCATGGAAAATGAAGCCATGTTGATAGTAAGGGAATCGGTTGTGTAATAATTGATGTTGTAGCAGGTAGCTGCTGCACTCATGCTGATAGTGTTATTGGAGACAGGGAAACTATTATCATCAAAAATGACTGGGTTGTTAGGCCCGGGGACTGTATTTGCTGGAGCGCCTCCGCTGTTGAATGACCATTTAGCTGGATTGTTCCAGTCACCCGATCCGCCGATCCAAAACAGGCGTGTGAGGGTTGGGTTCACAGCTGCGGAAGTGACGACCACCGATACATCCTGACGACCACCGCGAAGCTGGTTTTTATGTTTAATTACAATGGTGTATTCTCCAGCTATTGGATTGGCTATATCTATTTTTTCAACATTATCTCTGAAGTTATCTCCGCGAGTTGCCGCACGATCGGGATTGGCAGGGTCGAGTATCCAGGGTAACGTAAGGTTATTCGCCGGGTCATAGACACGAAGATCGAGGTCGTTTACAAGCATCAGGGTTGTCGGATTCAGGCTCACCGGTGCTGGTGTTCCCGGTACGTCATTCCAAACTATCGTGGCGACGAGTGGCGCTGTACCTGAGGCCGTTATTTTATAAACCAATGAGTCATTATTGTTCAGTGTCGCTTCTTTCAATAAATATTGTTTATCATCCTTTCTGGTAATGATATTGGCAGCTTTATCGACAGCGAGCAATCCCCAACCAAATTCATAATCCGGTCCTGGGGCATCTCCAGCTTCATTGGCGCTATGGATTGTAAGCGCTTTTAGCGTGGCCGATCTCATGTATGTACCTCCGTTAAGCTGGGCATAATACTCCTGAACGAGGGCAAGACTGCCAGTGGTGTTGGGTGCTGACATGGAGGTTCCCGAGAGAAGGCCATAGGAATTTACTCCATCTGATAAAGTAGAAAACACATCGACGCCGATGGCTGAAATATCTGGCTTGATCCTCCCGTCATCGGTAGGTCCCCAACTGCTGAATTCGCTCATAATCACCTGCGCCGGATTGGTATAAGTACTGGCTAAATGCTCAACAGCTCCTATGGTAAGGATGTTTTTTGCCACACTTTTCGGTTCAAGGCAGTCATATGGACCGTCAGGCGGTCTTGTGCCATCACCAACGTCGGTTCTGTCGTTACCTGCTGATTTTACAATAAGGTAAAACGGTGCATTATAGGCGATATCGTCCCAAACGCGGCTATTGGAATTGTCGTAATACCCAAATCGGTAATCTTCCACGTTGCTTACCGACGGGTCACCAAACCACTGCCATCCGGTACCGGCACTATTAACATCCCAGCCTGTTCGAAGCCCGTAGGAATGATTGGAAATGATGAGGCCATTGGCTGCTTCGAATGCCATTTCTGAGTTGTCATTATTAAACTCGTACGCAATGACCTCGGCTTCATAAGCCATGCCCTTTGCATTTGGATTTATTCCGGCAGCAGCGATAGTTCCTGCCACGTGAGTGCCGTGGTCATCAAACGGGATGTTGTCCTTAATTTCTACACGGTCGCCAAATTCTTGGTGTTCTACGTTGGTGGATCCGCTGTCCCAGATTCCGATTAAGATATTTTTTCCGGTGACATTTAGTCCAAGATCAGCCCTTGGACGTAGTCGCACGGTTCCGACGTTTATGGCGGCATTTTGATTATGGGATTTGTAGTATTCCGGTAAGCCGGATGGCATGATACGGATAAGCGACACGGTGGAGCCGTTCTCCATTTTTTCACGCAATAATAAACTGCGCTCCAGGGCATAATATGCAACCGAGGCCTGATTGATTTCGAATTCTTGTTTGAGTTCGTTGGACAGATTTAATAGATAACTTCTGTTGGCCGGACTTACAAGGTCCTGGCCAAATGTTCGTGTTACTGGAAAAAGAGTAATTACCAGTGCAATAAGTATGACTATATTCCTCGATACCTGGTTTTTCATTGATTAATTGGTTTATAAACCCACTTCGCCTCACCGGGGAATTCCCAAAACGTGTTCTCGCCGATCGGAAGTACAAGTGTATCACGAAATCCAAACTCCAGCGAACTTTCGGTCAGGGCGGAAAGGATAAATGGTTCTCCTCCGCCAATAAACAGGCTGGCATTGGCGTTCACGATATCCCAGTTCGTCCTGAAGAGAAGGTCCTCGGCTTCATCATTGCACTTATCGCGCCCTTGG
>JBGSYX010000010.1:0-3448 GCA_041750735.1 Cyclobacteriaceae bacterium | reverse complement strand
TATTAATGCATTTATCCCTGAAAATATGCTTTTCAAATTTTTAGAATACTAATAAATGAGTGGCCTGGGAAGCGGGTCGAGTTAAAATCATTTAGAATTTATGTTTAAAGAATCTTTTTGCCAGGTGCTCATTGAATTCTAAAAAGTCAAAAATACTTTTATCTTTGTTTCAGCCAAAAATATATGAATCTGAACTACGAAATCTACGAGGACGTCAAGCGACTCATCGCTATTGACTGCATTATTTTTGGTTACGAAAACGAACAACTCAAAATTTTGCTATTCAAGCGAATCATAGAGCCAGCAAAAGGTCAATGGTCGCTCATCGGCGGCTGGATAAAAGACAATGAATCTGCTGAAGATGCTGCACGTCGGGTTCTGACCTACATCACCGGATTGAAGGATATATTTCTGGAACAGGTGCAGGTTTTCTCCAAGCCCGACAGGGATCCCGGAGGAAAAGTACTCACTGTCACATTCAACGCTTTGATAAAGATTGATGCACATAATAGTGTGTTGGTGCATGAATACGGTGCTCAATGGTTTCCCATCAACGAGGTTCCACCGCTAATATTTGATCATGAGGAAATGGTAAAAATGGCGCTGGAGAAATTACGACTTACGGCGAGTTACAATCTCATCGGGAAGCAACTTTTGCCTGAGAAATTTACCCTTTATCATCTCCGGCAATTGTACAATGAGATTTTTCAAAAGGAATTCGACCCTGGAAATTTTAGAAAAAAGGTATTATCGCTGAAGCTTCTGGAGAGACTTGATGAAAAGGATATGGCAGGCTCCAAGAAGGGCGCCTATTTTTATCAATTCAAGGATAATGGCGAGGATGGCCATTCGGAGCCAATCTTTAAAAGCGCAATCATATTTTGAAAACGGCAATCTTGTAAAATAGACACAGTACCCGGATATGGAAAAATTTGAGTTTACGGAGCATTCACACAGACGGTACAACCCGCTAACCGGTGACTGGGTGCTGGTCTCCCCGCATCGAACAAAGCGTCCGTGGCAGGGAAAAGTGGAGAGAAACCCAGGCGAAAACAGACCCAAGTACGATCCCACTTGTTACCTGTGCCCGGGCAATGAACGCGCAGGAGGAATCCACAACCCGTCATACAAGGATGTTTTTGTCTTTCAGAACGATTTCAGCGCCTTAGTTCCGGATGTCCCATATGGGAAATATGAAAAAAAGGAATTGTTTCGCGCCGAAAGCGAGCGTGGATTTTGTAAGGTCATTTGCTTCTCGCCCCGGCACGACCTCACCATCCCGGAGATGGAAGTGGCCGACATCAAAAAAGTTGTTGATGTGTGGTGCCAGGAGTATAAATCCATGGGCTCTGAGGATTACATAAATTATGTACAAATTTTTGAAAATAAGGGTGATATCATGGGATGCAGCAACCCGCACCCGCACGGACAGATTTGGGCGCAATACTCCGTGCCGGTCGAACCGGCCAAAGAATCGCTGAAGCAAAAGGAGTATTTTGCCAATCACGGCAAAACGTTGCTAAGTGACTACCTGGAAGAAGAACTGAGAGACAAGGATCGCATACTCTTGGAAAATGATCATTTTGTGGCATTGGTACCTTTCTGGGCCACATGGCCTTTTGAAGCGATGATCATCTGTAAGCGCCCGGCTGCAAACATGCTGCAACTGTCGGAAGAAGAAAAACTGTCCATGGCCGATGCATATAAGCAGCTTACTGTGATGTACGACAATCTTTTTGAAGTTTCATTCCCCTATTCTGCCGGCATTCACCAATGTCCGACGGACGGAAAGGAATATCCTGAATGGCACCTGCACATGCATTACTATCCACCACTGCTCCGGTCAGCTACCGTCAAGAAGTTTATGGTCGGTTATGAAATGATGGCCAATCCCCAGCGGGACATCACGCCCGAACAAGCAGCGGCCCGACTTAAAGCATTACCGAAAACTCATTATAAACAACAATAGCTTAATCACTTAATCAGAAATTCTATGTCAAAGATTGATAGTCTAATAGCAAAAATAAAAGATGGGAAAAATCCATTATTTGAAGAATTATACGGAAAGGATACTGTTATTTTAAAAGAACAGGCAACGCGGTACGCAGCCCTGATGAATGAATTTAAATCCGTGTATGGAAAGGATGACGTAAGTTTGTTCTCATCCCCTGGTCGGACAGAGATCGGCGGCAATCACACGGACCACAACTATGGCCGCGTGCTTGCTGGTGCGGTGAATCTTGACAACATCGCTGTAGCGGCGACGAATGGCACCGATGTGATCCGCATCAAATCAGCCGGTTACCCACAGTTTGAAGTGAAGCTTTCTGAACTGAATATCGACAAATCGCAATTTTATACCTCCGGTTCCATCTTAAAAGGAATTTGCGCCCGCCTAAAGGAGAAAGGTTACAAGATCGGCGGATTTGACGCATGCATTGAAGGCCGTGTTCCGAAAGGTTCCGGTCTGAGTTCTTCAGCTTCTTTTGAAGTATTGATCGGCGCCATCCTCAGCCACCTGTTCAATAACGGAAAACTGGATCCGGTGGAAAATGCCATTATCGGTCAATGGTCAGAAAACAATTATTTCGGCAAGCCATGCGGTCTGATGGACCAGACGGCCTGTTCGGTCGGCGGGTTGATCACCATCGATTTTGAAGATCCTTCCAAGCCCATCGTGAAGGCGTTGGATTTTGATTTTGTTGCCACCAACTACGCCCTGGTCATCACCGACGTTGGAGGCGGACACGATGATGCGGCTTCACAGGCCGAATATGCTTCGCTACCGACTGAGATGAAGTCTGTTGCAAAAGTGTTAGGTGTTGACGTATTGCGCAAAGTGACCCTGGAACAAATTGTGGAGAAAATCCCGGAAATACGAAAGCAAACCGGTGACAGGGCTATCCTTCGGGCGTACCATTTCCAGGGCGATAACCAGCGTGTAGTAGATCAGGTAGCGGCATTGGAACGAAATGATTTCCAGGCTTTCCTCAAAATGGTCGTAGAGTCAGGATACAGCTCCTTCATGTACAATCAGAATATTTTCGATGTAGTACACAAGGACGAACAGGTGGTTTCTCTTGGGCTCGCATTAAGCGAAATGATCCTGAAAGGAAAAGGTGCGTGGCGTGTGCATGGAGGCGGATTTGGCGGAACCATCCAGGCATTCGTGCCGCAGGATTTGGTCGCGAAATATGTGAAAACTCTCGAACACGTTTTTGGCAAAGGGAGCTGTCATAAGCTTTTCATCAGGGCTAAAGGTGCCATCAAAGTCGATTTATAAAGCTCAACATCATCATGGAAAAAATGAAAATTATAGATCAGAAAAACTTTTCCGGCACCTTCAAAGGCAAGAAAGTTTCATTGTATACGCTCAAAAACAGTCACGGCATGGTGGTTCAACTCACCAATTTCGGGGCAAAGATAGTGAGCATCTTCGTCCCCGATA
>JBGSYX010000009.1:0-1777 GCA_041750735.1 Cyclobacteriaceae bacterium | reverse complement strand
CTTTGCCGGGTTGGGATTTGACTGACACAGCGCCGGAAAGCTTTTCTACAGCTTCTTTTACAATGTATAAACCAAGTCCTGAACCTGCGCGGCTTTCTGATGCGCGATAGAACATTTCAAAAACACGGTTTAAATGCTCTGGATGTATCCCAATGCCATTATCCTCAAAGCTAAGTATGGCCGTCGAGGCATTGATTTGTATATCGATTTTTAAGTAGGACTCCGCTTTCAGATTGTCGGAAAACCGTATTGCGTTTGAGATGATGTTGTTCAGGATAAAAACAAGTCTTCTTTTATCTGAGTAAAATTCACTCTCATTGATAATATTTTTACTAATGGAGACTTTTCTGGCTTCCTGGATATATTTTGTATTGCCGGCCACCTCGTCAATAAGTTCATCGAAAGTAATGAGGGCAGGTTCTACTGCCATACGAGTATTGCGCGAATAATCCAGGATATCCATGATAAAGGTATCCAGTTTATTCATGCTTGTTTCGATGAGTGCAAGGCATTGCCAAATATTTTCTCGCGTTGTTTCCAACCGGGCAATATTCACTAATCCCTTTGCAGAGGATATAGGCGCTTTCAAGTCGTGTGAGACGCGATAAACAAAGTTATCCAGTTCCTGGTTTGTCTTCCGGAGTTCCTCGTTATGAATACGGATGGCCTCATCGGCTAATTTTCTTTCCGTAATATCGCGGCGAACTCCGCAACAACCGCGGATAAATCCATTGGTGTCGAGGAGTGCAAGATAATTGCCCTCAATCCATATGGTAGATTTTCCATGCCGGAATTCACTTGTTTCAAATGACACCGTACCTGCATTGAACAGGGTGTTCATCAGGGTTTTAATAAACTCATTCCACGGAAATATAGATCTCAGTGATTTCCCGGTCATATTTATCATGCCTAACCCGAGTTGGATTTTCATTGCCTGGTTCATTTTTACCAGTTTCAATGAATCACCTATTTTTTCCATCAGGTCTTCCTTATCATTACGGCCACTCCAATCGACTGCCTCATCCATCCGCATAATGAAAAAACCATCCTGCGATTGAGAGAAAAAGCTGTCGAGTTCCTGCTCGTTCTCCTGCAACTTCTTCTCTGTTTCCTTGCGAAGCGAAATATCCCTGGCGATCGTAACCCGCAGCCATTCGCCATGATAATCGACCATTCGTGCTTCTAATTCGACAAAAAGCAATGTTCCGTTTTTTCTCCTTACCTGAATCTCGTATGGAGTGGTTTGCTCATTTTTAAGAGCATCGATTACACTTTGGGTATATTCCGGAAGTACAGCCATTTGTATGATATTTTGGCCAATGATCTCATCGAGGTTGTAGCCGAGCATATTAGCTAACGACTGATTTGCATCTATTACAATGCCCTGTTTATGGATAAAGATCGCATCCAGAGTAATGTCCGAAAGACGCTTATACCTTTCCTCACTTTCTTTTAGAGCGAGTTCCGTTTTTTTCTGCAGGGAAATATCCCTGATACCTGTAATCCTTGCTTCTCTTCCTTCTACGATTATTTTGCGCGACTCAATTTCCACATTCATCAAAGAACCATCCTTAAGCTGAACAACCACCTCATATGGTAAAGTGACTTCATTTTGCATGGCATTTAAGATGACGTTCTTGTATTCTGGAATAATAAATAATTCAAGCGCATCTTTTCCAATGATTTCTTCACGTGTATAACCGGTCCGCCGCTCAAAGGCCGGATTGATATCTATAATTATTCCCCGGTCATGAATGAAGATAATTTCAAAGGTGTG
>JBGSYX010000008.1:0-6527 GCA_041750735.1 Cyclobacteriaceae bacterium | reverse complement strand
TTGGCTTTGGCTTTGCTGAAAAGGTTTACTCCGGCTTTGGATTTAAAATATATATAAGAAGCCATGAGCATATTTCTGAATTGGCAATAGTTGGTAGCGCCGATATTTAAGCTCAGGGAAGCTGATTTTGGGCGAAACATTTCAATACGAAAGGCAAACTGACCGTCTTTTTCATAATGGCTGCTTACCATGGTGTCGGTAACTTCAAAGTTGAGATTCGCTTTATGCTTAGGCATGCCCCAGATGCCCTTGCCGCCTTTCACGGACACTTCTGTACTTACCGGCAGATCGATGATGTATTGGCCTGTTCCGAAGGTTTTCATCATCACGGCGTTGAGAATCCTCGGCGCTGGTTTTGGTCCGCGTGTACAGCCGATAGCGATACTGTATTCAATATACTTACCAATGCTGGTGTCCAGGTAGTTAATTACCGTGATAAGAAATGCTGCTCGACCATTAGGTAATTTAAGTGCATGAATTTCATTACCCGGAAGCAGTGCATTAGCTTTTTCCCAATCACATGAAAATCCTGCCATTAGAGCCGGGGAGTTTCTGGCGCTTACCGGCATTTGATAGGGGATGCCGTCTACCAGGGCATACCTGCCTTCATAGCGTTTAATTCGTTTTGGTATAGCCATATCAGTTTTGGTTTAGTTCACGGATCATGATGGGGAAAATGTCCTTATGTGCATTTTTACCAAGAAATACATCGAGATGACTGTAATTCTCCGGCAAATAGAGTTGGTGGTAGCCGGGTTTATGCTGTTCAAGGAATTCAAAAGTTTTTTGTTGGCTGTCGGGTAGAAAACAAAGGTTTCGCTTACCGCCGAATAATACGATACGCGCATCGGTCTTAGGCGCATGTTGTACGTAGGAGTTGCCCAGGTCACTTTCATAATTTATTGGTACAAGAGCATGGGCATTGACGCCTTTTTTGATCTGCTTAAAGAAGGACATTGGCACTTTGGCAAATTCATATTGGATCCAGTCCATTGTTTTTCGGTCGAGGTTTTCCAAAAGCCAAAGAGCGGGAAAGCCGGCGCCGTATGTGAAACTGACGAATTTACCTACCAGCGTATCTTCTTCCTGATGCGAGATCGATACCAGAAGCCGTAGGAATTTTGATTTAAAATCTGGTGCATGCAAACCCCAGGAAGGATCGAGGAAGTCGAAAGCCAATTTGACAATCGGTAAATAGAAATTGAGCTTTAAAACCGCGTATTTGGGTACAATGGGGTGGAGTGAAACGGCATTGCTGATGATCGTCTTAACTTCAGGCACAAGGCCGCTTACCGCAGAAATCATGAAGCTGGTGCTGCCCTGGCAATGGATGATGGCTTTAATCTCCTTTTTCCCGGTGATCTGTACGACCTTTTTGACTGCCGCCGGATGATCGTATTGAGCGGCCTGGTCCAGGTTCCAGTGATTGGGCGGCAAATCGATGCTGGCACGCCAGTTTTCAAGCCACACATCATAGCCCTCGCGAGCGAGCATTTCAATAATATTATTTTCTGTCGGAGGGTTGAAAATGTCGGCGCGAACACCAGCACCATGAACCAGCAGCACAGGGCCCCTGCTGATGTTGTTACTGATAAGATGCTTAAGATTGCATTTCATGCCGTCATAAGCATCAAACTCGATGGTTTCAAATTGGTGGTTCATGGTCAGTAAGTAAATAACCAATGTTAATAATCGGCGCCGCTGAGAATATTGTACTTATCTTTTCTTCACCAAGATAAAAGGTTAATAATCCCTTTTTAGTCCTGTGTTTCCAATGAATACAATTCTCAATGTACCTGAAATATATAAAAATTTGAATACACCATGTTATAGTAAAGCTAAAAAAACCAATTTTATTAATCCAGCTCACTGCAAGGCCGTCAGGGGTTTCAGATAAATACCGCACCGGATGCTGAAAGGCTTTCATGATAACGATGGAATTTTGTGTATTTTCACAACTATGTATCAATAAATAAACCTCACGATGACGCAACGGAGATGCTGGCGAATGATCCCAAAAGCCGGATCGATAAAAAGACTTAAACTCACCAAGGAAAATTTGGATGATCCCGGACCCAATGAAGTCCAGATAGAAGTGCGGGCCATAGGGCTCAATTTCGCCGATATTTTCGCCATGTTCGGTCTATATGGAGCCACACCGCAGGATTCGTTTGTCCCCGGACTCGAGTATTCGGGAATGGTTATTAAAAAAGGCAAGGACGTAAAAGGAATGCAAATTGGTCAGGCAGTCATGGGTGTCACCAAATTTGGTGGTTACGCCAGTCACCTGAATATCGATGCCAGGTATGTAATTCCCATGACTCCGGGATGGACATTTGAAGAGGGCGCTGCTTACTTAGTACAAGCGCTAACGGCGTATTACGGACTTGTAAATCTGGGAAATATCCAGAAAGGTAGTACCGTACTTATCCACAGTGCGGCAGGTGGCGTTGGCTTGTGGGCAAATCGGATTGCTAAAACCTTCGATGCCTTCACCATTGGCTGCGTAGGCAGTTCATCGAAACTGGAGCTCTTGAAAAATGAGGGCTTCGACCATGGATTCGTCCGTGGCGAGCATTTTAGAGCCGACATCAAACGATTGGTGGCCGACAGAGAACTCAATATTGTGATGGAATGTATCGGCGGAAAAATATTTATGGACAGCTACTTAGCCATGGCACCTGAAGGCCGCATGATTGTTTACGGATCGGCACGGTATGCGCAACCCGGAAACAGACCCAACTACCTGAAACTGCTGTACAATTATTATAAACGGCCAAAACTCGACCCGCAAAAGATGATCGAGCAAAACAAATCGGTCATGGGTTTCAACCTAATTTATCTATATGAAAGAGCCGAATTGCTCCACGACATTCTTGGTAAACTGTCAACCATGAATCTTGGAAAACCTCACGTAGGCCATGTGTATTCCTTCGACAAGTTGAAGGAGGCGGTAAAGCAATTTCAGACAGGGAACACTACCGGTAAGGTTGTGGTAAAAGTGTCCTGAGTGGAAGTATTGATTGAGCATTGAACAATTTTCTACATTTCATTAATAACAGAATTATAAAATGATAAATCACATACGTCGCCTTTCAATGCTTCTTGGATGTACTTACATCGCGTTTTCCTGCACCACTATATTGTATGTAGCTCCGCTTCAAACGGAGTGTGTTGAGGGTGCCGGGAATCCATGCTACCTGATCCGGCGTAGTCCTGAAGGCAACTGGGTAATCCATGAAAAATCCATCAGCGGCCTTGAATATGAGCAGGGATTCAGTTATAAAATCAAAGTGAAAAAAGCGGGCAATAGCGTATCGCTCAATGGAACGGAGACAGACTACGCACTTGTTCATTTGCTTGAAAAGAAGGATGTGACGGGCGACATCGTGCCAGAGGATTTGCATGGCAAGGAATGGAAACTTGAATCGATGCGTATCGGAGCAACGGCATTCACTTCTGAGTATGTAGTGCCAACCATCACATTTTCCGATGATGATAAAATTTCAGGATTTGCAGGGTGCAATCGATTTTTCGGGAGCTATGCTGTTTCAGGCAGGGTCATCACCTTCAGCAATTTGGGCGCTACTAAAATGTTTTGCGATGAGGCCATGTCCCTGGAAGATGCCTATTTGAAACTCCTTAGTGGCGAACGGAGGGCCCTTTTTAGTGAAAGCAAGTTGATCCTGACCAGTGATGATGGAAGTCAAATGATTTTCAGGTATAAATAGATAGTATCGTCGCCAAGGTTTGTTACTTTTGGAATATGCCAACCTCTGACAGGGATGAATGTAACTTCACTTTTACCGCAGCCACACCGACTTCCCGCTCTTGACGTATTGCGGGGCATTGCCGTTTTGGGTATTGTCATCATAAATATTCAAAGTTTTTCTATGATCTCCGCGGCATATATTAATCCCGCTGCATTTGGCGATCTGACAGGAATAAACCGGACCGTATGGGTTTGGAGCCATATTCTAGCCGATCAGAAATTTATAAGCATATTTTCCATGCTTTTCGGGGCAGGCATTATACTGTTCAGCGAATCGATTGAAGACAAAGGATACCGCCCTGCGCGATTCTATTATAAGCGGTTGTTTTGGCTTTTCACCATCGGACTCATTCATGGATATGTTTTTTGGCATGGCGATATTCTCGTTCCCTATGCCGTCTGCGGTGCGCTGGCGTTTTTATTTCGCCGTATTTCACCCTGGGCGCTACTGGCGATTGGCGCAATTATTTTAACAGTGCCAGCATTTAACTACTGGATTTTCGGCAGTTCCATGACCATGTGGCCACCGGAGGCTGTGGAAGGACTAAAAAGCTCATGGGCGCCTGCACAAAGTACAATCGATGCCGAAATCGCTTCACTGCAAGGTGGCATCAGTGACCAGTTGCTCTGGAGAATTCCGGAAACATTTAAAATGGAGACCTTTGTTTTCCTTATTCTGCTAGGTTGGCGAATCCTTGCCATGATGATGATCGGCATGGCGCTTTACCGGCTTGAGTTTATTACCGGAGCCTTGGATAGAAAGACATACGCGATTACTGCGGTTATCACATTCATACTCGGTTTCTGGTTGATTATCCATGGAGTGAAGGCCAATTTTGAAAATGGTTGGACAATGGAGTATTCCATGTTTTTTGGGTCATTGTGGAATTATATAGGAAGTGCTTTCGTCGCCATCGGCTACATTTCGGTGGTGATGCTTTTATTGAAGATTATAAAGTTGGGGGTGCTTTCCAGTGTTGGAAGACTGGCCTTTACAAATTACCTTCTCACCACAATCCTGTGCGGATTTATTTTTTACGGTCATGGCTTAAGTAAGTTTGGCCAGGTGGAGCGATGGGAGCAAGCCATTTATACTCTGGGTATTTGGATATTTATCATGGTTTTTAGTGCAATCTGGTCACGAAAGTTTTATTATGGACCAGTAGAATGGTTGTGGCGATTTCTCACTTATGGAAATAAACCGGCATTCAGAAAATGAATTATTTCAAAACAACGCATTGATATGAAATCTGTTGAAGTTGAATTATTGCGCAAGCAAATTGCCAAGCTCGAATCTCCTGACTTTGACCTGAAAGCATGGAAGACGGGAACAATTGTTTTGTTGGAAAGGATCTTTGGCTCAGGCAATCAAAAACTCATCCAGGTAGATCGCATTGTGTACGACCAGAACAGCTGGGCGTTGCGCGAGGCAATGGGCTCGAAAAACCTCATGGACACCTGCAAGAAGCAGGGGCGTGAAGTGCTCCTGATCGCCATTGAAGAACTGGAAGAGCTCGGTTTACCCGAAGAACTAGAGGCAGCCAGAAGCGAACCATTGAAAGCTGTTCTTTCTCAGGCGCTAGAAGTAGAATTGAAAATTTCCCAGTACCGCGAAATTGTTGGGATAATAAATAGTGAAAAACCCTTAAGTGAAAAGAAAAAGGCTATTATCGACCGATTACACGAATACGGTGCCTCATTAACTGACGACATCCTCGCTTCCGTGTTGACCAGTGAACAGGTCAAAGGCTTATTGTAATGTGTTAATTTTATAGTTGGGTTATTAGGAACTATTTTAGAGTGAGTTCTGGTCACTACATTTTAATCAAATGAAAAAGAAATTACTGTACCTCGTCTTTCTGATCACTTTGCCAAACCTTGACATTTGGGCTCAGGAAGGTGATAAATATGTACTAAAAGAAAACACCCTTTACCGGACTGATGCCGAAGCACAAAAGGATGACTACATCGCCGAACGCTGCCGACTCGACATTTATTATCCCGAAAATTCCCGTGATTTCATCACCATAGTGTGGTTTCACGGAGGGGGAATTACAGCCGGAAACAAATACATACCAGATACCTGGAAGAACAAAGGGATTGCTGTAGTTGCAGTAAATTATCGCCTGAATCCCAGGGTAAATTGTCCGGCCTACATCGACGATGCCGCAGCTGCAGTCGCCTGGGTTTTCAAAAACATCAGTAGCTATGGTGGTGACCCGGGCAAGATAGTGGTCTCCGGACATTCTGCCGGTGGATATCTTTCCAGCATGATCGGTCTTGATAAAAAATGGCTGGGCAATTACGGTGTTGATGCTAATAACATTGCTATGCTTATTCCATTCAGCGGACACACAATCACTCATATGACAGTGCGTAAAGAACGCGGCATTCCCGATACCCGACCTGTTGTTGATGAATTTGCTCCGTTGAACCACGTTAGGGCTGATGCTCCACCACTAGTTTTGATCACTGGCGACCGCGAACTTGAAATGCTCGGTCGGTATGAGGAAAACGCCTATATGATGCGGATGATGAAAGTGGCCGGTCACCAACGAACAAAGCTGTACGAACTGGATGGTTTTGATCATGGAGGTATGGCATCGCCGGCGTATGAAATCCTGTTGAATGAAATTAAAATATTATCCAAATGAAATTCCTTATCCATTTACTGGTTATCCTGGGATTATCAGGCCACTCGCTTCTGGCACAACAGATACCTTCCGGAAATCCATCAGATTTTAAAGTAAAAACC
>JBGSYX010000007.1:0-3400 GCA_041750735.1 Cyclobacteriaceae bacterium | reverse complement strand
GTATTTGTTGGCGATGGTTCTTTTAAAAATAACATGGTGCAGATCGTAAATGAATTGGGTATTAAGAATGTTTGTTTCATTCCTTATCAACCAAGAGAAAAGTTACCCCTCGTTCTGGCATCAGCTGATATCGCTCTAGTAAGTATGATGAGTGGAATTAATAATCAATCATTGCCATCGAAAATTTATCCTTTGCTTGCTAGTGGACGTCCCATCTTAGCAATAGCTGAGACAACAAGTGATATTCACCGATTGATCAATGATTCGAAGGCAGGAATTTGTGTCCAGCCTGAAGATAAAAAAGCCCTTATTGATGCAATATTACGAGTTTACGAAGATGAAAAAGGCCGAGCCCATATGGGCTTACAGGGTAGAGAGTTTGCAATACATAATCATTCACGAAAGTTCGCCGCAGCTGAGTTTTCCAAAATTATAAAACTAATTTTCGAAAGAAAATGAGATATCTTATGGACAATCTAAATAAAGGTCGTACAATAGGGTATGGCCAAACGCAAATTTCACCTAACGGAACGAGAACGGAATCGACTGCTGCAAGCCTACGAGCTTTGTAAAGACGGACCAACCCGCACGCGACTACAAGCGGTCAGACTTTACGGAGAAGGCTACGCAGAGATTGAGATCGAGCGGATCACCAACTGCAGCCGGACCAGCTTGATGGAATGGTGTCGGGCGTACCGAAAAGACCCAAGCCAGGGGCTGATCGATAAACGGGCGGGAGGCAATAGTGCCAAGCTGAGTAAGCTTCAGATCGAAGACTTGAGCCAGCGCCTGCACCAGTACACCCCCAGAGAATTGTTTGGGCAAGCGGCAAGAACCGCCGATGGACAATTCTGGACGGTGGAAGACATGCAACAGGCGGTTCGGGTGTGGTACGGTGTCGAGTATCGCAGTCGCAGTTCTTATGTGAATTTGTTTAGGCTGTGCGAATACAGCTACCAGAAAGTGGAGAAGGTATTCAAGCCGCGAGGGCAGCTCAAGATAGCTGACTTCGAGGAACAGCTTGAAAAAAACTGATGGACATCGCTCAACAGGCACCCGACACGGTTTTTCTAGCCGAAGATGAAGCCGGATTGTATCTCCAGGCGACCACTACGTATGTCTGGGCGCCGGTTGCCCAGACGCCCATCGTGCGGGCTGACCCCGGTCGAGCGCAAACGCACTTTTACGGGACCCTCAACTTGATGACTGGTCAAGAAATTACGCTTCGTTCGGAGGTGATGAATGCTGAAGTCACAGCCCAATACCTGGAGCAGATCTTGTTAGCCATCCCCACGCAGCCCATTGTACTCTTTTGGGATCGGGCACCCTGGCATCGAGGCAAACCCATTGAAAAGGTGCTGAAGGAAAATCCACGCCTGGAGGTGATCTACTTCCCTCCCGCCTGTCCGGATTTGAACCCACAGGAGCATGTCTGGAAGGCTACTCGCAAAGCTGTCAGCCACAATCATTTGGAACCACGCCTGCATGAATTGGCGGATCGCTTCATCAAGCATCTGTCTTCGACCATTTTCAAAACGACGTTCTTGGACCGCTATGGGTTTACGGCCGTTTATCCGATGTTTATTTGATTTGTCTATTAGCTATGAATAGTAATCTCGAATATGTTAACTGTCCAGCTTGTTTTGTCTCTAAAACAAAAGTTTGGTTGAATGATGGGAAAAGTACAAAATTGGTTCAATGTCAACTATGCGGTACCGTGTTCGCATCTCCTAGATCTTCTCCGGAAGTGAGAAATTCTTGGTTAAGCACGACATTTTCTCTTAGCAATGAATTAGAAAAGTTGGATTTATCGAGAAGATCGGCATTAGAACGTGAGTCTGAAATTATTCAAAAATATAAAAAAAGTGGAAAGTTTTTAGATATTGGCTGTAGTACAGGCTCAATGTTTGAATATTTTAATCGTCCTGAATGGGAACTATATGGAGTCGAAGTTTCATCTACCGCAGCCAAATATGCTGCCACCAAATACTCTGCAAATGTTCAATTTGGAACATTCTCTTCATCTCAATTTTCGAAAGAATATTTCGATTTAGTTTCAATGATCGATATGTTGTATTACGTGGACGATCCAAGAAGCGATTTTAAGAAAGTAAGAGATATTATTCGCCCTGATGGATTATTAGGTGTTGAGATAGCTGGACAAAAATATGTCCTCACGAGAAGTCGTGGAATTGTTTGCCAATTAATTGAGAGAAGATGGACACGATTACAAACTGATTCGAGTTACCTTTACTGGTTAACCCCTCTCGCTTTAGAAAAAATTCTAAACCAAACGGGATTTAAGATTGTTGGTTGGTATGTGATCGGTAGTCCTGATAGAGAAGGGTTTTTAGGTCAGTTAGCAGAATATTATTATCGATTTATGCAACGATTTGCGTCAAAGTACCCACTTTCCATTACTTGGGCTCCCAAATTCCTTTGTTTAGCAATACCGTGTTAATTACCATTGTGTAGATAATTGCTATGAATTGTGAAAAAAATCCGAACCTTACTATAAAAAAAGCTAGCAAGAATGATGCGAATTTAATCGCTTCACTTCACACGAAATTTATTACAACTCGAACCAATTCCCAGCCGAACATAATCGAAGGGCAATACTTAATCCATTATTATCATGAATTAATATCCCGTGATGATTGCTTAGTGTTAATTGCGGAAGTTGATCGAAAAGTTGTTGGTTATGCGTCGGTAGTATCAAACCAAGGAGGGATATTGGTTAACCTTGCCTTGAAACACCCTATTCTGTTGTTTTCTTCAATAAAATCTAACCTAACTTCTTTAAATTACCTGTTCGTTAAACTAAAACAAAAGATTACTCATGAGGTATTTGGGGGGAAATGGAAGGGCGGACCTACTGAATTGCGAAGTGGATATGAACTGCGCTCGATCGCAGTGTTACCAGAGTATCGAAAAGTACATGTTGGTACATGCCTGTTGAACCATATTATCCAGTTCTGTATTGATAATGATTGGTTTCCTATAATTGCATGGGTAGCTATTGAAAATATTGCATCACAAAGGCTTTTCGAAAAAGTTGGTTTCAAAAGAGCTCAATTAGTCAATGAGAAGCAGGGTCAAGTCTATATATATTCTTACAGTCTTAGAGCACAGGGCAAAATATGACTCCTGAGATATTTGCTGAGTGGATCCAGAAACAAGGTCACAAGGTGGTCAAAACTTCTAGTAGCTATTGGACTGACGCTGCTCCAAGAATTATGCAAGCCTTTCCCTACCATCATATTATTTGTCCGTCAAAAGAAGAGCTCAATAAATTGATCCGTGATCATAAGGCGATTGCGTTGCGATATTCAACGTCTGCAAATTCACTGGAAGGTATTCCGAGTTATCATGTAATTTATGATAAACACGAGTTTCCACT
>JBGSYX010000006.1:0-1740 GCA_041750735.1 Cyclobacteriaceae bacterium | reverse complement strand
TCGGCAACGCGAGCCTCAAGGTTTGTGCTCAGTTCACGAAGCTCTTGATTGATGGTTTGAACTTCTGCCAGACGATCCCGTTCAATGTTGTTACGGAAAATCTGCACGACGATCAACAATACCCCAAGTGTGACGATAAGCGCTAAATTTGTTCCTGCTTGTTCGAATGTGTAGGAGGAATATAGTACTGGCAGCGTTAAAATACCGATAATGTATCCGACATATTGAGACACATTACCCCACACGGGTAACAACGCACTGCCCATTGCAAGCGCAATGGGAATTGTCGAATATAGCGCGCTGGAGGGATCATCTGTGCCGGATAATACGTTTGCAAATCCCGAAAGTGACAAAGATGAAATCAGAAGCACACTCCCCCAAATAAAATGAGGGAATCGGCTCAATAAGTAAGAGATAAAGACCGCTACAACCAGGCTGGACTGGATAAGGAAGGTTGCACCAATCCCATCTCTTCCGACGAAAAAGAGCGCAAGACTGTTAGTAAATGTAAGCACAAAAGCCAAGATGATCGATAATTCCGCTCTTCTTCGTTCTGCAACATCTTTAATGGATGGATGAGGACTGAACAAAAAATCTACCAAGCGTTCGGATATTTTACGATTGACTGGCTTTGGATCATTAGTTTTTGAGTTTGATATCAAGTTCATTTTCTTCTCCATCAACTATTAAGAACGGATTTCACTACCAGTGGAAGTTCTGTTTTCCACCAACGGAATGTTTGATTGAACACGTTGCAGGTACAAGGTAAAACAGGTGCCCTTGCCAACTTCGCTTTCAACGGTTACATCGCCCCCGTGCTGCTGGGCAATGGATTTCACAATGGCAAGCCCCAGACCATTGCCTTCCACTTCGCTGGTTTTCCCACTACGTACCCGGTAAAACCTATTGAAAATAAAGGGCAGGTCTGCGGCGGGAATGCCATACCCGCTATCTTCAACCTGAATTGTGACCTGTTTCGCATCCGCTTTAGATTTGACCTGAATCCTGCCGTCTTGCGGGGTGTACTTGATGGCATTGCCGATCAGGTTGCGGAGTGCCTGCCTCAGTTGCAAGGGATCGCCGCTTAGCTGGACGGATCCCTCAGGCAGGGTCACATCGAATGACTGAAGTTTCACTTTTGCCTGCAGCATGAATTCATTTTCCATTTCCTGGAGCATCGCGTTAAGCTCAACAGACTCATGTTTTTGAATGGTTTCCAGGTCAGATTGGGCGAGTGACATCATGTTGTGTACCAGCTCGCTCATGTTCTTGACAGAATGCTGGATGCGTTCGACAAAATCCCTTTGGTTGTCATTGAGAGAACCAGCCTGCCCCAAAAGTTGTGCATATCCGCCGATGGACGTGAGCGGATTCTTGAGGTCATGTGAAGCCGTGGCGATAAATTCGTTCTTGATTCGGTCGAGGTCCTTGAAGCGGCTGACATCGTGCAGGATGGCGACCGTCCCGCCGTCTTCGATGGGAGCAATGAATGCCGTAAACGTACGCTGATCGGGCCATACGATTTCGCCCGATTTCGACATGCCTGCAGCACGCGCATCAGAAATCATGCGGATAAAAGCTTCATAGCCGGAATTTGCAGGCAGTGGCTGGTTTAATTTTGCCGGGAAATCGGTAAAGAGTTGTTCGCCTGCGGGATTAAGTAAATTCAGTTTGGCTTCATCGTCGAAGAGCAAAATCGCTTCAGAGGCATGCCGCAAAATAGCAGCGAGTTTTTTCTTT
>JBGSYX010000005.1:0-4518 GCA_041750735.1 Cyclobacteriaceae bacterium | reverse complement strand
ATTGGTTAGCTTTTAATCCTGAAAATTAGGAATTGAGGTGTTTCTGGTACTACATTTTTTTATACATTTAATGACTCATACATTAATCCTATGTTCAAGGTCATTCCAGCGCTCTCTATATCAGAAGGTAAGGTAGTACTTATAAAAAAAGGTGATTTCTCCGATAAGTTAAAGTACGACTTTAATATTCTGGATTTAGCCATGCTAATGGAAGATACCGGGATAGAAGTGATCCACTTCCTCGACCTTGATGGCGCCAAGCGCGAGAGTCCGGTGAACTACCATACTTTGGAACTTATTGTTAAATACACCGGTCTCAAAGTCGATTTTATGGGCGGTATCCGCACCGACGGTGACATAAACAAGGTTCTGGAACATGGCGCAACTTTTTTTACCGTATCCAGCGTGGCCGTCAATAACAACGAGCTATTTGCCTCTTGGATCATGTCGTATGGGCGGGAGAAACTTTCCATGATGGCCAATGTCTCTGATGGCAAACTGACCTATCAGGCATTCCGTAAAAAAGCCGATGTTGACCTCTATGAAGTGATCGATTATTTCCATATGCGCGGATTGAAATACCTTAAGGTCGCCGATATTAACCGCGACGGTGTAATGGAAGGGCCAAATTTTGAATTGTGCCAATCGCTTGTCGAAAAATTTCCAAATATGCTTATGGGGGCAGGTGGTGGGGTGCGTTCACTGGATGATGTGCAGCGCTTAAAGGATATGGGTTTTTATGCGGTAATCATCGCCAGGGCATTGTACGAAGGCAAAATAAAAATAGAAGAACTGAAAACTTTTATTGGATAGTTGAGCTATTTAACGCTGCGGATAGTAGGACAAAGCTTTCATAATAATGGTAACCAGATAGAAGATAAAATTGTAGCTGGAATTGTCCGATGTACGTTCAATTTTCTTTTTACCGAGCCGTGTTTTATTTTCTTTAACAATGTCATCCGATTTCACTTGCGTCGAATCCGCTTTCTGCACAACTACTTCAGCTTTCTCCGTAGCATCAATAGCAATAGAAGGGGCGATACTGCTGAATAGTATGGAGAAGGATAAAAAACATGCAAAAATCCAGTGGCGTAATGGCTTCATAGAGCGGATTTACATTTTAAACGAAGGACATCGTTATTTGTTTAGACAAAATTAATCGGCAAATTGTTAACAATCATTTATATCGTGGATTTTTTACAATTTTGAATCGGTGAAGCCCTCTCTACTATGTCTGAAATTAAGGTCCTGGCAACTATAACCCGCGGCGTCATTCTTGCTGATAATCCTCATGGAGGCATACAACAATACCTTACTGATAGCCGCAAGCTAATTAATCCTGCCAATACCATCTTCGTCGCTATACGGGGCGCCCGACACGACGGCCATGATTACATACTTTCCCTTTTTCATAAAGGTGTCAGATATTTCATAGTGGAGAAGAGCGATTATATCACTGAGGAAATAAAAAAACACTCGAGTATCCTAATGGTGTGCGACTCCATCGGAGCGCTGCAAGCAATTGCCTCTATGCACAGGCGTCAATTCCATTATCCTGTGGTCGGTATCACCGGCTCCAACGGTAAAACGATCGTAAAAGAGTGGCTCGGTCAATTATTGGCGAGCCGTTATAAAATTGTGAAAAGCCCGGCAAGCTACAACTCACAGCTCGGCGTTCCCTTATCAGTTCTTCAAATGACGGAACATCATACACTTGGTGTCTTTGAAGCGGGCATTTCCACCTTAGGTGAAATGGAAAAATTGCATGAAGTAATACAGCCTTCTATTGGGATATTTACCACCATAGGGACAGCTCACGATGAAGGCTTTAGCAGCAAAACAGAAAAGGTTAAAGAAAAATGGAAGCTGTTTGGTAAAAATGCAGTCGTCATTTATTGCGCAGACCACGAGGACATCAAGGCCTCAAAGCCAGTGGAAATCGTAGGCTTTTCGTGGGGAAGAAATAATGACGTGGATGTGGAGATTGTATCGACCAACACACGGAACAATGCAACAGCAATAACCCTGAAGCATCGTGAAAAATCCATTGATATCGTAGTCCCTTTTCAGGACGATGCTTCCATCGAAAATATCATGCATTGCATTTCCCTGATGTTTTATCTCGGCATTGATCATGCGGAGTTGGCGGCTTCAGTTCAACGCATTTCGACCATCGAAATGAGACTCTCTCTGAAGAAAGGTATTAATAATTGTTATCTGATAGACGATTCGTACAACAATGACCTAGGAGGTCTTCAGGTAGCGCTCGATTTTCTGCATCACCAGCCTGGTACCAAAAAAAGGATTATTCTTTCAGACATCCTTCAATCCGGGCAAAACGAAGTCGCTCTTTATAGTCAACTCGCCGGAATGATCCGTGAAAATAGCATTAATTCCATAGTCGGCATCGGGGAGGCCATGGTTCGGCAAAAAGACCTCTTTCCCATGAATGCGGAATTCTTTACCACTACAGAGGATTTCCTGCAAAACGCCGGCATTGACAGATTTCGGGATGAAACCATTCTCATAAAAGGCGCAAGGGCTTTTGGCTTTGAACGAATCACCAACACACTTTCCGCAAAACTCCACCGCACTGTTCTTGAGATCAATCTCAATGCACTAAATGATAATCTGAATTTTTACCGGAGAATAATAAAACCTGGTGTGAAACTCATGGTGATGGTGAAAGCGTCAGCCTATGGAAGTGGTAGTACGGAAGTGGCAAACCTGCTTCAGTTTAATCACGTGGACTATATCACGGTAGCCTATCCCGATGAAGGCGTGGAACTGCGCCAGCAGGGAATTCATATGCCAGTGATGGTGATGAATGCTGTCCCGGATAGTTTTGAAAAAATTATCGACCATCAGTTAGAACCTGAAATTTATAGTTTGAATCAACTACAGGCGCTGCTGCGCTTTCTGACAAATAAACCGACGGCTGTCAATATTCATTTAAAACTGGATACTGGGATGCATCGACTGGGTTTCGATCAGCATGATTTTCCGGAAATTATAAGACTGCTAAGAAACAACACGCTGGTTCAGGTAAAAAGCATGTATACACATCTGGCCGGAGCCGATGATCCTTCACTCGATTATTTCACCCATGAACAAGTTGGGAAATTCAATGCTATGGCCGAAGCTCTCGATGATGGATTAGGCTACCGCCCGATGCGGCACATTCTCAATTCTGCAGGCATTGTTCGATTCCCCCAATACCAATTTGATATGGTGAGGCTTGGTATCGGGCTGTATGGATTTGAGGCAAATCAGATCGCCCAGAATGAACTACGACCAATTTCCACATTAAAAACCATTGTGTCGCAGGTTCGCCAGGTGAAGGCCGGCGAAACGGTGGGCTATGGGCGAAAGGGCAAAATATCACGAGATTCAAAAATTGCCACTATTGCCATAGGCTATGCCGATGGGTTTTCCAGAGCCTTTGGTAATGGAAAAATATCGCTTTTTATCCATGGGAAACCAGCGCCTGTCATTGGCAATGTGTGCATGGACATGACCATGCTCGATGTGACAGGTTTGGATGTAAATGAAGGCGACGAAGTAATCGTTTTTGGCGACAATCCGTCGATCATAGACCTGGCCAATGCCATTGGAACAATCCCCTATGAGATTTTGACCAGCATCAGCAGTCGTGTTTCAAGGGTGTTTTATTCAGGTTAATTACCACGCATAAGAAACCAGTGGAAAGATTTACTAGACCTTATACGGAACAAGAGAAAAAGAAGCTTAGCAGTAGAAAGTTTTCTGTTTGGAAACACTTTGAAAACTTCGGCATGAAGTGGGTATTTGCATCTCTTATTTTACTTTTTGCATTCCTGTTAGTTAAGAAGTTCGTAATGGATATTTCTTCAGAAATTGAACTGCCCATAATGATTATTATTGAGTTAATTGCCCTCGCAGTGGTTATCTACATTATGAAACGAACAGGTGAGTTAGATTGGAATAAGAAGATTGAATCTGAATTACGAGAAGGAGAAGCCGAAGTAATTAGAATCAAAACTGATCGAGTTGTTAAGCGGAAGGATCCTGAAGATTTTGGGTCAGGATTTTACATCAAGTTAGATGAAAAAAGTACACTTTATCTTGAAGGCCAATATTTAGATGAATTACAGTATTCAAGAAAATTTCCAAATACTGAATTTGAAATTATCAGAACTAAATGGCACAACGAATTCCTCGAAATTAACTCGCTAGGAAAATATTTAAAACCGGAACGAAAACTAGAGCCGTTCACTAAAGAAGAATATAAAACTGGAAATAGACCACATGATGGAGATATTATCGAGCTTCCTATTGATAAAATTAAATAAGAACATGTGGCAACAACTGCTATGAATGATAGGGATTTTTCGGTAAGGAAAGGTTGGTGGTACCTGTAACGTACACCACTAAGTGTAAATTTTATATTCGGGTGACTCTTAGCAGAGGGAGAGTTTAGAGTATTCTAATCCCCACCTATTAAGTCAGGGCGGTAGATGGTGAGGCGTTGAAATTCAA
>JBGSYX010000004.1:0-1871 GCA_041750735.1 Cyclobacteriaceae bacterium | reverse complement strand
ACCAGCCCGCATAATCCGGCTTGCCTGAACATATCGGTTAAAATGCGCGTCCAACCCCCGGTCAACAATTTTCTGCATGGCTGCGCGGGCAGCGAGAATCAAATTTGAAGGCAGTGTAACCGGTGAAGGATGCCACGAACCCCACTCCTGCGCGAATTTTCGCCATAAGCGTAAGTTCAAGTACCAACCGCTGGTCACTCCGGGGTGGCTGTCCACTACTTTCCAGGCTTCCTTGCTGACGCTGATAAAACTGACTCCTGGCAAGGCTTCCAAACATTTATTGGCGCTGCTTACACAAATATCCAGGTGCCAATTATCGGTTTGAACGTCCACACCCGCCAAAGAGGAAACCGCATCGACAATCATTATTTTGCCGGCATCATGAACTAGACCGGCCAAAGTTTTTAAGGGATTCAGAACAGTGGTCGAAGTTTCATGATGGACAACCGCCACAGCCACAGCATCTTGATGCTGCTCCAACAACCCACGCAGAATTTCCGGGTTCAAGGGTTCACCCATTGGCGCCGTGAACGGGATTACAACCAATCCATGCGCGTTAGCCATATCTACGAGTCGGTCGCCAAAGAACCCATTGCTGCCGACTATGATCTTTCCACCGACTGGAACAACACTGCCAATACCCATATCCAGCAGGGCAGAGGCCGGACCGGGAACAATGAAAATATCATTCCTTGTCTTGAAGATCTTATGCAATAAATCCTGAGTATCATTGTAAATCGGCATCCATGAAGGACCGTAATGCCTCAACACAGGACTTCCCATTTCTGCCAGGATATCTTCATCCACATCTCCGGGGCCAGGAGTAAATAGTTTTATATGCGTTTTCATGGAAAGACCTTTCCTGGTTCCATTTGAACTGGTTCCAGTCATAAAATTATCCAATTTCAGCAATCGGGATGTATGAATCTTACTGACATTCAAGCGAAAATAAAGTAGCAATCGCTACAATTTACTGGTTGATTGTCATTTCAATTGGTTTAATAATCGGCAGTTGCGACCAATTTCAGCAGTTCCGGAAAATCATTAATTTCCAAAGCGCGTTTCGAAAACCGCTTAACTATCCCCAGCTTTTTTAGGCGGCTAATAGCTTTGGTAACTGTCACCCGATGAACCCCCATAAGCCGGGCGAGGTCATTTTGTGTAATATCCGGTTGAATGGTGATACTTTTTTGACCAGGGGCAATTTCCACCTCATGGTAACGAAGCAAATAGACTAACATTTTACTGACGCGAATGAATTGATTGCTGATCAAGTCATCCTTAAGCAGCACAGTATACATACGAATTTTATATGCCAGGGATTGGATCAATTCGATCAACAGTTCGGGATGTTTTACAGCAATAACTTTTTCAATTGTTTCCTTGGTGAAATATACCAATTCACACTCGCTCCGGGCCCGGGCGCTGGCCTCCCCGCTATCACCATCCATAAAACAGGAAACCTCACCGAAAACACAATTCTTTCCGACAATGAATAAAACTTTCTCCGGTCCTTGAATGGTGAATAAATTTATTTCAATACTTCCCCGCCTGATGAAAAATACTCCATAAATAATATCGTCCAGATCAAAGATCTTGCTGCCCTTGGCATATATCATACGCTGACCTAATGGGAGAACTTTCTCCCAGGATGGGCATAGGTCTTCAAAAATTGGAAGTTGAAATTGCATCAGCCCCTCAATCCAGAACCATTTTCAATCTTGGTGAATTTGCATTTTATAAAATTTTTGTATAACATTCTAATAATGTTGTCCGGAAATCGTTAAACTGATCAAATACAGATCATTTTGGCACTAAAAGGAGGATATTATGGATTTATACCACCTGCCCGGGTTTCTGGGGACGAATGC
>JBGSYX010000003.1:0-11413 GCA_041750735.1 Cyclobacteriaceae bacterium | reverse complement strand
CTTTGGTGGCGGTATTGTTGCCGGTGCCGTACTCAAGAATTCAAATGCATTCAACGCCGGTTGGCTAAACATTTGCATGGCCTGGGGACTCGGGGTAACATTAGCAATTTATGCTGTTGGTAATATTAGCGGCGCTCATCTCAATCCTGCAGTTACGCTCGGCTTTGCTATGGTTGGAGATTTTCCTTGGAATGACGTTCCCGGATACATCCTCGGACAATTGCTCGGCGCTATGACCGGGGCAACCATCGTTTGGATATTTTACAAAGCTCACTGGAAGAAAACAGAAAGCCAGTCTTCAAAACTTGGAGTTTTTTGCACATCGCCCGCCGAGCGGTCGCTCCCAAACAATTTCGTCAATGAACTTATAGCCACGTTTTTCCTCATGTTTGGATTGTCATTTATCGGAGCAAACAATTTTGCAGATGGCCTCAACCCATTGATTGTAGGAGCTTTGATCACTGCTATAGGTTTCTCAATGGGCGGTACTACGGGTTTTGCAATCAATCCGGCGCGGGATCTCGGCCCGAGGATTATGCATGCTTTGTTGCCGATTGAAGGAAAAGGAGACTCCGATTGGGCATATTCATGGATCCCGATTGTTGGACCAATTATCGGCGGCATTACGGGCACACTAGCTTATAAGGCACTTTTCGTTGGGGTGATAGGCGCTCCTCTCTGGATATTTGCTATTATTTCATTGGCTTCCATTGTCTATTCAGTGACTTTTAAAAAATAGATCCTTACACTTTTTTACTGATCCCAGATCACTCCCATTCCTTAGGCCAGGTAAGAAAATTATCAATTTCGTGCTTTGCTAAAAGCGTTAGTTACTGTAACATTGCAAAATTTTTTATTATGAAAAAGATACTTTTTATTTCCCTTTACCTCTTTTCTTCGGTCAGCATTATCGTTCATGCACAGGAAGATTCACATGGAACTACTACCCATAATCTGAAACGACATAAGGTCTCTGCTGTATTTGGAGACGCTGTTGTGCATGGTGCACATAATAGCCACACCGGAAAGGAACAATATGAACTGGTTCCTTCATTTGGCATCGACTATGAGTATTGGCTCTCGCATAAATGGGCCATAGGCACCTACAATGAAGTCGTGTTTAGCAATATCATGATCGAGCACGATGAAGAGGAATATATTGAGCGCGAAACCGCTCTGCTTTTCAGTGGGGTATTGGTGTTTGAACCGGTAAAACGATTTAGTGTATTTGCCGGAACAGGGGTAGAAAAGGATCCGAACCATACTCTGATGGTGGCCTATCTCGGTGTTGAATATGCCTTCATACGGAGCGATGACTGGGAAGTATCGTTCGGCGCCGGGTATATCAACAAAGAGTTATATGACAGCTTCAACTTCGGGATTGTGATAGGTCGACGTTTCGGGAAGGGCATTCCGTCGAAGCATCACGAATAAGCGCTGGATTATCTGAATTTATTGATCAGGTAAAATATAAGTGTGAGCAAGAGGCTTACCAGTATGCTAGTTGCGATCGGAAAGTGAAAGGAAAAATTGCCCCGCCGGAATGAAATATCACCCGGAAGTTTGCCGAGCCATGGGATTCCTTTAAAATAATGGATGATGATACCGATTATGATTAATACCGCACCGATGATAATTAGTGTTTTTCCCATGAAGACTGTGTAATGGTAAAACAAAAAAAAGGCAATCTCTATTTAATTCCAACTCCCTTGTCCGACAATTCATCGGAATCGGGAACCTCTGCACGAATCAGTGAAACCATCCTTCGAATCCAACATTTCCTTGTTGAAAATGTGCGGACTTCGCGTCGATTCATCAGCAATCTAAAACTCAATATTTCTATTGAATCCCTCGATTTCGCTCTGCTCGATAAAGATACTCCACCGGAAGAAATTGCCCTGCTTTGTGCGCCGCTACTTGCCGGTGAAGATATGGGAGTGATGTCGGAGGCTGGATGTCCGGGAATTGCCGATCCAGGTAATCTGGCCGTAAAATTTGCACATGAGCATGGCATCAGGGTCGTTCCGCTGGTAGGACCATCCTCTATAACCCTTGCACTCATGGCTTCAGGATTCAACGGGCAATCGTTCGTTTTTCATGGCTATCTTCCGATCGAAGGGCAGGCGCGCATTCAAGCCATCAAGGCACTTGAAAAGGATGCTCAGACCAAAAAACAAACTCAACTATTCATTGAAACCCCATACCGGAATAATCAGCTCCTCACCGACATCATCAAAACCTGCCACCCGGCAACCCGGCTTTGTATAGCACGTGATATTACAGGGCCTGAAGAATTGATAAAATCCCATAGCATCAGGGAGTGGACCGGCATTGTAGTGGACCTACACAAGATCCCCGCAGTATTCCTGATTTACATTTAGGGTTGAATTAAAAAATATACGCCGCTGTGAGTTGCAGAGTTTTATTGGTGAGCCGCTGTTCAAAGATAACATCCTGACCTCCCGTATTAGAAAGCCCCATATTATACCTGAGGTTGAAAAGGAATTTTTCGTCCAGCTTATAAGAAAAGCCAAAAACCAGTGCAAAATCCTGACGGTTCACATTGTCAGTTCTATTGACTGACCCAAAATCATCCTTATTTGCCGCCTTGAGCAGATATCCATATTGCGCACCGAGGTCAAAGCTCGAGTTTTCCAGGAAATATATTTTGAAAAGCAGTGGCAGGTTGAGATAATGATAATTCTGATAAATACCCTGCGACTGGTCGATGGTGGCACCCTGAAGCGAATACACCAGTTCGGGTTGGATGCTGAAATAAGGAGTGGTAATGAACTCTGCTGCCAGGCCGGCATGGTATCCGATCTTTGGCTGAAAATTAGCGTCCAGTTTGCCGAGGGTCGAAAAATTCAATCCGGCTTTAGCGCTCCATTCCACTTCCTGGGCATATGCCGCTATGTGGTTAATACAGATGATCATAATCAACAGGAGCTTTTTCATATTCATCACTTTTTAAAACAGGCGTTAAAGATAGCCCCGATCGGGTTAATAAAAAAGAGAGGAGGGGGAAGTAGGAAGACCGAAGTCTGAAGTCCGAAGACTGAAGTATAAAGTACCAAGTACCGAGTAACAAGAACCTAGCACCCAGCACCTCAATTTTCAAAATCGCACCAGAACCAGTTAATTTGTGTTGATGAATATTTTCTTTATTCCGTCCTGGTATCCGTCTGCATCCCATTCACTGCCGGGTATTTTTTTTCGTGATCAGGCCATGGCTTTGGCGAAGCATTATCCTGAATTGAAGATCGGCATTTCGACTTGGGGCCAAAACGAGGAGAGGATGTTACTTTGGGCGAGGCATCCTTTTCATAGCCTTGGAAAAGTTTTCACAAAATCCAGGAACAGGTCAAGTGTAGTATCAATAGCGCCAAATGTGGAAGAATTCCATAAGCCAACTTTCACCTGGACCGACAAGTTATTCGAAGGAAATCTGGACCAAATAATCCTAGCCAACGACGCAAACTTCCGGAAGTTTGAAAAAGCACATGGCAAGGTGGAACTAATCCATGCCCACGTGGGGTATCCGGCCGGCTACATTGCCAAAAAACTATCTGAAATCCATGATATTCCATATATCATCACCGAACAGATGAGCCCGTTTCCTCATGAACAATTCAGCAATTCTACTGCCAAAACCGCCAAACGACTAAAAACTGCCTATGAATTCAGCGTAGCCAATATTGCCCTCTCAGAATCACTCGCCAGAGATATGTCCGGCTGGGGTGTAAAAAATCTCACGGTTATCCCAAATCTCGTCGACGACGTTTTTTTCTCAGTACCTATCATACCGATGCGCAATGAAAAATTCTCGTTTTTTTCATTGGGAAGACTCGTTACTCAAAAAGGTATTGATGTGCTGCTACACGCCTTCGCGGAACTTAAATCAGGTTCCGTATTACGGATTGGCGGTGACGGAGAAAAACGCGCCGAATACCAACGCCTCGCAGAGCAACTGGGCATTGATAGCCATGTTTCCTGGCTCGGTGAATTGACCCGCGAACAGGCGGCCTTTGAATTTCAGCAATGTGACGCGTTTGTATTGCCGAGCCGCCATGAATCCATGGGTTTGGTTTTTGCCGAAGCAATGGCCTGCGGAAAGCCGGTCATAGCCACACGATGTGGCGGTCCGGAGGAATTTATAGACGACAACACCGGAATAGTGATAGAGAAGGAAGATATTGATAAATTAGTCCAGGCGATGGAATTGATGATTACGAAAGTGGGATCGTTTTCCGGATCAGGCATTCGGGAAAGCTGCCGTAAAAAATTTTCATCAGCAACAATCTGTGAAAAACTTATGGATCAATATAAGCGGGTTATATCAGCGGGCATGTAAAAACCTTAATCAGCATGAAAGCATTCAAAAAGATTCTCAAAATCCTTCTCTTTGTGGCACTGGGGCTGCTGTTGCTCCTGTTAATCTTTTATTTCGCCACATCGGGCGACTGGCAGGTTGAAAAAACAGTTGCTCAAAATCCTCAAATTCCCCATATCACGCTCGACGGACCCACCTTCCATTCGGAATCGTTTGGCGCCGATAGTTCTGACGTTGTTATAGTCATCCATGGCGGTCCGGGTCTGGACTATCGCTATTTATTGCCACTAAAAGTGTTAGCTGACAAATACCGCGTCGTTTTTTACGACCAGCGCGGCACGGGCCTCAGTCCACGGGTTGATGCTTCCGAACTGACGCTGCAAAGCTCACTGGAAGACCTTCACAGGATTATTCAATATTATTCCCCTGACAAAAAAGTAAATCTTCTCGGCCACTCATGGGGCGCCATGCTGGCTTCCGGATATCTTGGTCAACACCCTGAAAAAGTGGATAGAGTAATCCTCGCCGAACCAGGCTTTCTCACTTCCGAAATGGCCGATCTCTTTATGGAAAGGACCAATGGATTCATGGTTGACATGAATTTCAGCAACATCGTATTTATGGCTAAAACGGTAATGCGGGGCCTCCACGTTCGCGAACCAGATGGTCAGGCTGCGAAAGATTTTATTTTTGCCTCCCTCCTCACAGCCGACATCCCCGACCACCCGATGCTTGGATATTTTTGCAATGCTAAATCAAATCCGGATGCAACGGCTCATTGGCGTATGGGTATGGCAGCCTCCATGGCTATTCAGCAATCACAGGCAGACAAGGATGGAAATATACGACTTGATCTTGTAAAGGGTGTGGAGCAATACCCGGATACTGTGCTGTTTATTGCAGGCGCATGTAACCGCTATATCGGCCCTGACTTCCAGGAAAAACATCTGAAACACTTTCCGCGACATAGGATGGAAGTGATGCAGGAAGCCGGGCACTACATGTTTCTCGATCAGCAAGAGGAGTTTCTTCGGATTACGAGGGAGTATTTTGGGCGGTGATGCGGAAATGAGGAGAAGCGGAAATGCGGTTCAATGATTTATAATTCGATAGTTAAACAGTCTACCCTGTTTGTTTTTAATGTCATGTCCCAATGAATGGAATTTCAATTAGTTCGCATGGGGTACGGACCAAAGTATTGAAAAAAAAGTACTACAGGATTCGCTGAAAAATGGAGAAACAGTAATAAATTGATATTATTCTCAGGCTTGCCTAATGATAAAGCACTTTTTAATCATAATATCTTTCCTATTCATATATTACCATACTGATGGACAATCTATTGAAGGAATTTGGATAGGAAAATACAGCTATCAAAAAAGTCGCAAAGAGATAAAAGCTCCGTATTTAAATCGAGCAAACTACATTTATGATTTTTTCAATGATTCAGAGTTTTTGATTGTCGGTTACAAAGAATATTTATATGGTACATACAAGATGCTTTCCCATGGGAAATACAGGCTAAACACAACCCATCAATCGGAATTGGTATTTATAGATTCAAATACATTTGAACTTCGCCCAAGAAAAATTAAAAAGAATTATAATGAAGAAGTTATAATTTTTGAAAAAGCAGATAAACGTACTATACAAGCAAATCAAGATTCCGTGATAGCACTTTTTACGAATAACACTTACTCAATATCACATGATTACTTTCAGTATAGATTCGAAGTCACTGATCCGAAAGAAAAAGAACTTATACTATCCACACCGTCTAAAGCCGAAAAAATCAGGTATGCATTTGTGTGCTATAAGCAATATTACTTTTTTGGTTTTGTTGATCCATTCTTCTGGGAGGTTTTTATTCTTCAACTGAATGAATTCAATGGAAATCAATTTATCTCGTATAGTAATAATTTTAATTTACCAGATTCACTTGCTGTTCCTTCGAAAGTGATTTTACAAATGGATAAAACAGATAAAGGAGAAATTGACCAAGTACGGGAACGTCTGATTGGGCGTTGGAAAGCAGATTCGACTAATTGGAAGGAGGAACAGGAGTTAAAAATCAATGATTCAACGCAAATAACTTTGAGAAGTGATCTTGATTCTTTTTTTGGATTAGATAATGTGGAGTGTAACAGTTTTGAATTCCAATTTAATGGAGATTCAACCTATACCTTTATAAACCAGGGACGGTTTATCGTGAATTCAGAAGAACTTTTGCTCAATGATACAACCCAGGGAAGATGGATACTTAGCCCAACTTTACATTACTTCGAATTAATTCCAGATGAAGTTTCTAGGCGATTTGATGGAGGGAATTATGTTAATATCATCGAGTTGGATAACCGATCTGGCAGGTTTGGCCTGAATGCGTTTTATCCAACTGAAATGATAGGGTGGCGGGATGGTTGTTTTTATTTTAATAAAGACGAGTAAGCCTCAGCTGGCAGTTTTAAATCAATATACAAGGAGTTCCTAACCCCCAATTGAAATCCCGTGGATTTCCAGCAGTTTTTGCTTCACTGCTTCTACTAAAGATATCCGCACGTTCAGAGTGATTTCGCAAGAAAGCGCCATGGTCTGGTCTTTAATTTCAAGGTCATAGTCCTTGACGATTTTCATCACTGAATTAAGTAAAGGATAACCAAAATGGAGGTTCAGGTTTTCTGTGATGAGTCGCTCTTCAATGGATGCTGAGGCCAGCGCATCAGCCGCCGCTGCTTTGTAGGCACTGACCAATCCGCCCACACCGAGCTTTATTCCTCCAAAATACCGTATCACCACGATCAGTGTGTTGGTGAGTTTGTGTGCGCGGATCTGACCAAGGATCGGGTCACCCGCCGAATGCGATGGTTCTCCATCGTCATTGGCCCTGGTCCTTTCGCCATAATAGCCCAAAATCAATGCATAGCAATGATGACGAGCATCATGGTATTTCTTTCGAAGTACAGCGAGATGGTTTTTTATCTGTTCCTCACTTTCAACCGGAAAAGCATAGGCCAGAAAGCGGCTGCCCTTTTCCTTATACACACCTTCAGACGGTGATTTTAGTGTGAAATAGGTGTCGGCACTCACAGCAGACCGGAAAAATATTCAATGATTTCCTGGTAGGAGAGTAAGAATAGCGCCACGAATGACAAGCCCAGTCCCACCAGGTTGATTTTCGTGAATTTCTCATTGAAAAGTCCGATAGCCAGCAACGCCGAAACAAGGATGACGCCTACATTGTAAATGGGGAAGAAAACGGCGCCATTGTTATCGAACCATGACAGGGCTTTGAATCCAAAAGCCAAAGCAAAAAAGTTGGGAATGCCCAGATATATACCACCGATCACGTTCCTGAACCGCAGCTTTTCTTTACTGAAAAAGAGTAGTACAGTGCCGACAAGCGCCGATGACGTGAAAATAAATATTGGAAATGTCCCGGCGTTGTGCGGCTTGAGCACAGCATAATTACTGTAATTGATAAGGGAATCGATACACCCGCCGGACGCAAATACAGCAAATGGCAACAATATGAGAACCAGGGTACTCGCCGCTTTTTTACCGCCATCGTCTTTCTTGATCGACCCGAGTAATATCGCCAAAAGTGCCAGAACGATCCCCGCATAATTGAGATAGGTGAATTTTTGTGTCTCGATTTTCAGGTAAAACAGGCTGAACAACACCGGCACCACCATCGACATTTTGCTGGCAACGGAGGTGATGGCTACCCCGACGAGTTGCGCGTTGAGTGTGGCAGTATAAAAACCAAGCACCAAAAGTGCGCCGATCATCAAGGCATAAATCGGCCACTGCCCTGAGTAGTCAGCTTCAAAAAAGAGTTTGTGATTCCCCGTGAACACCAGGCCGGTAATGACGCTGACATAATAATTGATCACGATCGCCTGCAGGTTGTTGATTTTGAAAACAACAAACGACCTGAACGCCATGAACAGGAGAGCATTACAGATGATTCCGAGGATCAGGTAGAGCATATCAGCATTTAAGTCACAAATAAAATGTATTCCTTTTTCATTTACATGGTTAATTTGCATCCTTAAAGCATGGCCCTTATTAAAAATAGGACACGCACCGTCATTGCGATGAATCGCCCGCTTTTCAGGGCAATGAAGAAGCAATCTGTCCATTAAGAAGAGATCGCTTCGTGCCTCGCGATGACGGAAAGGTCCTGATAAACCGACGTTTACTTATTAAGAAAGACATTGAAAACCTTCGACTTCCTCGCTGACCGTCTGCCAATCGGCTACGCATTTAACTTTGACAACTACCTTTTCAATAAGTTGAAGCACATCAACACCCAGGGAATAAGTAATCGGGCAGATTTTTTTATTATCAACAATGTAAAAAAGCGGATCGAGGGCAAGATCCATTTTCTCCTAGACAGTGGAATTGCTTACAGCCCGTACAGGTCATTGTTTGGTTCTTTTGAATTTAATCCACGGATTCATCCCAATATCCTAATGGATTTTTGGCGCTTTATTGAGGCTGATCTTCGGGCAAGGCAAATCAGGGAAGTTCGGATCACCAGCTATGCGGAATGTTATTCACCCAAAAAAGTGGTCATAATCCATAAGACGCTGACCGCTGCCGGATTTGCTATTTCGCTCCATGCGATAAATCACCACATCCCCGTGGCCGAAAAGCCACTTTACGATCGTATGCACGCTATGGAGCAACGCCGACTGAATAAATGCCGGCAGGGCGGCTTTCGTTTTGTTCAGGAACCCGCTGCCAGCGTGAAGGAGATTTACGAATACCTGGAGCATTGTCGGTCAGAGCAAAACCTTCAAATGTCCATCAGTCTTGAAAAGTTGATGGTTTACCTGGAGGAATTCCCACAAAACTACCTGCTGTTCAGTGTGCGTGATGGCGATAACATCATGGCCGCCACTGTGGCGATTATTGTACACCGGCACATACTCTACAATTTCCTCCCCGGCAGCCTCGACAACTACAATGCCTTTAGTCCCACGGTGATGCTGTGCGACGGCTTGTACACCTATTGCCAGGAGCGGAGCATCGAACTGCTCGACCTCGGTATTTCGACCGAAAAAGACGGCAAGGACCAGCTCAGCCTCATACGATTCAAAGAGCACATCGGTGGGGAGCGGAGCTTTAAGTATTTTTATCTGAAGGATTTATAAATAAAGACAAAAGGTCCTGTTTTGGTGTGTGGAAAAAACTAAAACCCGTCATCGCGATCCCGATTTATCGGGAGAAGCGATCTCCTCTTTGGCAAGAGATTGCTTCTTCATCGCCCTGAAAGGCGGGCGAATCATCGCAATGACGCCAACTTGTCTTCGATTCTTGTTTCAGAATCTTTCTCAATCAGCGAAAAAACATGCAAAACCATTAGACCCTTCTCGACTCAGTCTACCTTAGTTTTCACATTTCCATCTCCTCTTTCCTTACTCAGCCGATATTCTTTTCCTATTCTTTTTATTGTTATCTTCCCTGCCGGAAAAATCGCGATTAAAACATTTTATCTTCGTAGTATTTTTTAAATGAAGACATTTTTACTTGCAGCAATTTTATTTTTTTCTTGTAGCGGATTAAGTGCAACTCCACAAGTTCCCGATATATTAATATTTGATGGCCAGACATATCCGCTTTTTTCCAATCCTCTGGAAGATTATTTAAATACAGAAGGATATAATGAAAAAGATGACCGAGGATGTAATTCTAGTTCTTGCTGGCGTGGATATGTAGCAACATGGACAATTAGAAATGATAGCTTGTTTTTAACACAAATTGAACGATGTGGCATTTATGCCTCTGCTGGAGTTTTAACAGGTGTAGAATGCAATCAAGCAGACACTTCAAAAATTATAAGACATTTAATACGTGAATTTAAAGGCAGAGAGACATTTTTTCCTTGGTTTTCGGGAGAGCTTCGTTCACCCGAAGGAAGGATGATTGAATATATACACGGGGAATATCTCTCGAAATACGAGAGAGAGTTACTGGTCAAAATAGAATCCGGAATTTTAACTGGAGTTTATACGGTAAATAATGAAATTTCTGATTCACATGAGCTTGATAGATTCAATTATGAGCTAATTCAAGACTCATTATTTCATTATATTGCTACAGGCTTAGATTGGAAAAAGGTAGGGGGAGATATGATTTGTGACAGTGATTACTTAATTACAATAAATAAGAGAGGCAGGGTCACCAGGTTGAGATATGAACCAATGTCTGATGAAAGTAAATGGGAATCTTTTTGGTGGAATTTAAATTATTCTGATTGTAGACGGACACTGAAAAGACCAATTAGGAATTTGAACCTAAAGAAAATGTTAACCCACGGAGGACAAATCCCAAGAATTGTGAAGTTAGTAATATCCTACAGTGATGACGCGAATGAACTTAGCTTATACAAATAAACCAGCTCTCCTGTCGCAAGTTTAGCGAAGCGTAACTTGTGGCCATGAAGTAAACCTCAACCCACCCTTTCACAATACAAAAGCGCTTTCTTCTCATCCATGAGTGTAGTGCCGATGAGGAAATGGTCGCCACCGTCGGTGAGACTGAGTTTCTTTTTCAACTGTTCCGGCGTGAGCGGATAATTCCTTGTGACAACGTTGATCTTACCATCTGGTACGATGGATTTAAGGAACTTTTTGTCAGGGTTTATCAGCCCTTTGATTGAATATATTCGTCCCGGGAAATTGTTTATCAACGCATCGGAAGTATAAAGGTGTGAGTTGGAATGTAATTTCCCCAGACCGAAACGCAAACCTGCCAGTTTAAATGCACCGACTTTCAACATCGCCGATGAAGGTTCATAGAGGTATTGCATGGGCATGGATAATTCAACACTCGCGTCGGCTTCGTCTTCCGGTTTGAGTGAAAAAACTGATTTTATTCCATCGCCAGCTAGGTCCACTGCATGGATTTTTGGCGCTTTTTTTATACGTTCAACCAGGCAAAGCACCTCCTTTACGTCATTTTTTACCGCCACGACGCAGATGGAAGATGGCTCAAAATGTCGGATGAGCGAGGCAATATCGACCATTGGCGATAGTTTTAGAAGTACCTGTCCAGCAATTCTGAGACACGCAGGCA
>JBGSYX010000002.1:0-7392 GCA_041750735.1 Cyclobacteriaceae bacterium | reverse complement strand
CTCGGATTTGGCCAAACTGTAGTGTTGAATGAAATATCTTCCTCAGGGCCAAGGAGTTCTGCCGATAAATTCTCCGTCCTATTCCAGACCGTATTTTTAGCTAAATTACCAGAATCATGTGGTACCTTAATGATAATTTCTCTCCAGTCGTAGTTCCAGCTTTCGTCGTGAACCATTAAATAAATGTAGTATTCTCTGCCTGTACCTGTAGCAGACCTTTCAGCTCGAAGCATCACGTTATGGTCATCCACTATTTCCCAATCAGGCGAAGTATCTCCATCACCGGTTCCATCTTCCGGTTCATTGCTGTACACATAAATATCCGTGTAAACTTCGCCGCAAGCGTTGTCCACGGAATAATCCAAAAAGACATTCACCATTTTATGATTTGGCGGCCATAGAGGCTCCCAATCCTCTTTCAGGTCTGTAATCATAAGCGGTACAGTATTATAGACATACACCATAAAACTACACCAGGTAGTATTACCTTCAGCATCAGTAATTTCAAAAGCATTGTACGTTGGACCTACCGGGAAGAACGACCCGCTTGGTAAGCCTTCAACCTGCTCAATGGATATGACTTCACCTAAACAATTGGTATTGATGCCTGGATAGTTCACGATGGCGCCACACAAACCAGGCTCACTTTCGATATAAATGTCCCAAGGGCACGGTGGTTGGGAATCATAGACGTACACCATAAAACTACACGTAGCTGTATTACCTTCAGCATTGGTAAGTACAAAGGAATTATTCGTTGTTCCTACTGGGAATAATGATCCACTTGGCAAGCCCTCAATCTGTTCAACCGTTATGGCATCACCGCCGCAACTTAACCCAGCCTTAACTTCCTCATAATACACCATTGCGCCACACATGCCGGGTTCACTTTCTAAATATATGTCCCAAGGACATTGTATTTCAGGAACAGGACAGGTAGTCGATTTGAATGCATATTCAAGTGTCAATTGATTAAATGTGACATCATAGTTACCAGCAGGAACATAGGTAGGAGGACCGTACAATGTGGCGTTACCGGTTGGAAAGGCATCGCCTCCCCAATGTATCTCCCAGCTATTCTCCAGCCTGAACAATATATAACCATCGTTGAAGGGATACTCGTGAAGCATAAAGTTTACGCCATCGCTTGTTTCCATATCAATATCTTCGCTCCAACCATTTAATGCGGTGCCAAATATTCCAATACTTGGTAAAGCAAAATTATATTCCCCGGTGTTAAGATTAAATGTTATTGTATATAAACCCGCTGTTATTGGAATAACTGGCCCGTCCTCGTGTGCAGTTCCTGACGGGAATTCGATACTACCCCATAGTTGATCCATACTATCATCTTTCCTGAATTTAGCTCCTCCATCCGTAAAGGGATGATTTGACCTTGTGTAGGTGATGCCGTCATAGGTAAACATTTTTATATCAGTTTCCCAATCATTGTATGGAGATACTGCATCTCCTAGAAGTCCAATACTCGGGGGGCAACCAGCCGTACATTCAAACGAATATTCGCCGGTTTCCAGGTTAAATGAAATATTATAATTCCCATAATTTATAGGTATATCTGAGCCATAGGGGTATGCAATACCTTCAGGAAAAGTATTATTTTGGTAGGTTAGGGTCGGGTTGTCATCCAGTCTAAATTTTAGCCAGCCAGTGGTTAATGGATAATCAGTGAGTGTATAATGAATTTCATCCGTGGTGAACATATCAACATCCACATCCCATCCGTTTGCAGCACTTCCAATAATACCTATTGATTTTGGGTATTCGCCCAAATCCTCCAAAACAATATCATCAAAATACATATTTATATTTATGCCTCCCAGTTCAAAACTTAATTTATGATAAGCAAATACCTGTTTTGCATCAAAATTGATTGATATTGTTTCCCAATCAGTTTTGGCCCATTGAATATACTCAGGATTCAGGTTTGTCCAATTTCCCATGTCTTCGCCAAGAAAAACACCAAAAGGGCGAGCTTCATCAGCTTTCACTTTAAAAGAAAGTCGATAGGCATGTCCTAGAATTAAAGGGAAACCCCATTGTGCCAGTTGCACATCCCAGGTATTAACACCGGCATTGTATATCTGGTAATGACACACACCATCCATGATGATAGCTTCTCCAGATGTCGCGTTGTCGTAATTGAGCCACGTGTACCAAATATTTAAAGGCTCTGGCGTGTTAAGTGGAAAGATTTCAGTGGTCAAACTAAAATCGCCGTCATATAGCAAATTTTGGGCGCGAAGTTTCGATGAATCGAAAAACAGCATCGCTAAAGCCAAACAAGTAATAATTTTTGTTTTCATTGTCTTTGGATTTTTGATAGTTGGTAGGTAGAAATTTTATAGGATGTGGAAATTTATCGGTACACGATAAATCAAATAAAACCAGGTGTAAGAATATGGCTGTACCCGCTCTGGAGAGAGTTGCAATCACAAAATTAAACTTCTGTGATTCAATGGTTTTCATATCAATTACGATATTACAAACACACAAATGATTGATAAAAACAATGCAATGATGGTTTCCTAGTCAATGGAAACCCAGAACCAGCGGAGTTCACCGGCAATCCCAGGTCTCACAATTGCCAGTTTTGTGAGCGATGGGATTTTTAATGGTCAATGATAAAATTGTAGTCATCATCTTTTACAAATACAGCCTATATCGGAGATTGAGTCCTCCCTGATACCCCCCTCTATCCATATAACCACCACTAATCAGTGGACCCAAAAGACCTATATAAGGTTCTACTATGATTTTGTTTTGAATAATAAACTCCGGACGGAAAACTAAAGTGTGGAAGGAAGAGGTTCCTACCCTAATGTTGTGTCCGTTGTTGCCATGCACGCCAAGGAGCAATTCAAATTCATTGGAGGGTGCAAATCCAGGGAACCTGTAGCCGTAATTGAATTCTCCCCATACTCTTTCGAGATTGCCGGCTCTCAGATGTACCATGGGCAAAGCCATGTATCTTTTAAATGCAGTATAGGGTTTGTCAATACCTTCACCTCTGAATAAACTGATATCTCCCATAGCAGCCCCTAACCCAATCCCAAAGGATTTCAGGTCATATTGAACATAAGGATTTACACTGTACATAGTTTGTGAATATTCATAGGAAAGCTCCTCTACATGCTCTTTCAATTCTCCGTATGAGCCGCCTATCGCAAGGGTAAGCTTCTTGTCCGGACTTAATTCATTAACAAATTTATACCCCGCCCCAACCAGGTAATAGTTCTCTCTGAATTGTGCCCGTTCATATTTATTCCCATCACAATCCTCATCGTACGCCGTCATCTTATTGTACCCGGCATAACCCCCAATTCCTATTTCATGGTATTTTTGACCTTTTTTGATGGTGTCATACTCTATAACCGGACTGTCCTGACTCATGAGGAAAAATGCCAAAACACAAAAAGTAACGGATGCCCATCTCAACTGTGGGATGGTGATTGATTTAAAGAATTCCCAAAAAATCAAGGTTGCCAACGGGATAAAAAGTACACCTAATAATAGGCGTTCGAGTCGTGAATAGAAGGCGGGTGTTACTAGAATTATAATAAATAGGAGTAAAAACCAGATATATTTATTGAATCCAAAAGAGTAGGAATGTTCTTTTTCCCCTGTAGCGGCGACTTTGTTATGATTTATTAAAATATATATGCAAAGCAGTATGGAGCCTATCATAATCCACTGCACGGCATTTAATGCCCACATCTGGCCATTAAAGAAGATTTGTGATTCATTTGCTCTAAAAAACTCGGTTGAAAACCGAATCATCGAATAGAACAACATTGACAGATAAATAACCTGATCGTGAAACCATTTTCGTTTAGAGAGGACAATTATCAAAACGAATGCAACAAGACAAAGAAGTGATTCATAAAGTTGTACCGGGTGAACAGCCAATGAATTCAATTCAGAGGCAGGAATTAGGCTTTGTTCCCATTGCGAATAATGTGCACTGAAACCGTGTGAATAGTGAATGCCCCACGGCATTTCCGTCATTTTTCCATAACAGCAACCACTGAAAAAGCACCCGATTCGTTGGACAGCAATGCTTAGAGGAATGGCAAAAGCATATGGCAGGAATACATCATTGTGAAATCCCAGAAGTTTTTTCATTATTAACATCATGGGAACTGCCAATAGCAACCCACCTATCAAAGTTTTACCGCTTCCCTGAAGGGAATTACCATTCATTACTACTTCCTTTATTTCTTTAAGATCAATGGCGAATAGGTGCGTGCCAATGGTGAAACATATAAAACCTGATGTAACAATTAGCAACCAGGGTATCAGCGGATAGCGGTGCCGGTAGCCATACCAAAAGACAATGCACCATGTGACAATGTGGGCAATGGCGAAAAACACGCCATAGAGCAGGATACGATTTTGAATGTCGGGATGCATGGCCGTTTGGTTTATTCGATGGTAGCTTTGTAAAACTTTTCATTTAACGTATAAATGACGGTCTTGCCATCATTTAGTAGCTGAGCCATACCGATATACTCATAGTAGGAATTTATATTCACTGGTATGTCCGTTTCGCCAGAGTTAATATCCTTAACTTGTAATTGGATATTCCTATACTGGTATTGATTGGAGTTTCCAATAAGCTTTTCTTCAACGCATAATATCTTCTTTATTTCAGTATTAAAATTGACCAGGAATTGTGTTGATGAGCTAGGACTATAGAGGGTTGCATCTGTTATAAAATTTTTAAGCATCGCAGGATAACCAACTGAAAAAAGCAGGTCATCCCCTTTCCATGGGTAAAATCTGTTGATATTATAATCAATGGGCTTTGCAAGAACTGTCCTGGCAGTTTCATAATTATAAATCAGATATTGGGAGGTGGCCACATTTTGAATTAAAATCTCAGGAGTATCTTGAGATGCCAGAGAAACTATTCCCCGTATGCCCAATATTTCTTCATTGCCATTTCGATCAATTTTTTTTATAAAAAGGGAATCATATTCGTAATTAAGAAAAACAAATTCAGGGCTAACAGCTACATTACCATAACCGGATTGGATTATTTTGCAATCTAATGTATTGACATCCAAAGCTATAAAGTGTTGTCCGAGGTAGTTGTTTTCCCGGAAATAAAGGGTATTTGTGGATTGAATAAAGTCAGTTAAAATAATGTTCAATCCGGGATCCGGACTTTCATATATCTTTCGTTCCGAACCTGATTCGTAATTCAACCCCGTAACGATGTGGGGATTGCAAATCTTTCCACCACAATTAATTAGATATATCTCCTTAGTTTGGTCATTTACGATGAAGTCTTCATGTGTAAAATATTCTCCGAGTGGAGTACCTCGAACTGATTCAAGATTATCGTTAAACAGCACAAATTCTGGGGTACCATGCTCATCTTCTATTTCACAACTCCAACAAAAAATGAGGAAAATAGGTACAAAATTCCAGCAAGGATGGCGAGCTTTCATTGGTTGGTGGATTTGTAATAAAATTTAGTAAATCCCTGACAATTAGCCTAATTGCTTTTTGCAAAACCGGAAATTGATTTTATTGAAAATCGCAAAATCCGATTGTTATTCTGTTGCACCATATCTGGACGTGGAAAGAAAAAAGATCACTAAGTGTAGACTCGAACTACGCTTTCATATCAAATAAACCGGGTATGAAAGGATTTATAATCATTACCAGGAAATCACCCCAAATGGCGCAAGTATGTAACTTGTGCATTAAAATGAAAAAAGGATCTGTGTTCCGGTGAATGAGCAGGAGAAAATGAAATAAATAAAAAAGAATGAAGACTGGCCGAAAGTCTTAGACACTCAATTTTTTCTCAGGCCCTTTATTACAACATTTCCGGTGCCTGATGGATCGCATGGATAACTGAATTCCTGCTTTGCTTTCTTAGGGTCGTTAATAATCTCATAAAATTGATCGAGAAACTTAAGAGTTTTCTTTTGATAGGCAGTGCTTAGCAACTCACTGCCATCATATAGCTTATAAAAATCATTCTTAAGTTGATTGAACACTTCAAATGTTGAATTGAATTCGTTCATATCTGTAACGCAATAACCTCTATACCTCCTTTGTCGAGTGGAACTCATTTGCAATTCAGTTGCAGGATGTGCATAGGGAGCACCTACAATACCCGCATGATCAAAATCATAAGGAACTGTATATGGAGATTTGGTGGAATCATCCGTTATCAGCTTAATATTTTGCTGGTATTGCACCGACCAGTCGGTGTTTCCGATCATATATTCAAAAACGGCCATTTTCAAAAAGACTTCTTTTTGTGTGGCTTGCGGCACCAAACCTATTTTTTCTATTGATACAGAATTATTTCGTGCTGCCATTTGAGCTTCTTCTTCCAATAAGATCCCGTAACTTGGCTCGGAAATTTTATTTTTTACGGTATCCTCAAATATCACCGACACAAGTCTTGCCTTGAAGCTTTTTGGAGTAAGAAGATTGTATAATTTATATACCAAATATTCATTAATGACATATTGGTCTCCTTGACAATTTGTTACCAATTTCATTTTGTCCTGTCCCGAAAAGACTGAATTTTTGGGTGTAGATGATTTTGCAAAATTCAACTGTAAAGGAGGGTATTGACAATTACCCGATTGCTTCCGAAAGTGGCCACGTGTCTTGATTCTTATCGGGATATCAACCGCCCCCTGATCAGCTGTATAGTGTAAGGTGGCTTTGTAATATTTTGAATCATCTCCACGATCCTTGAATAACGTCTTAAAGTCTCCGCGCAAAGTAAATTCCATTACCTGGTCTGAATCAAACAGACCGGGTACCTGGCTAAACACATGATTAATTACAAGGAAAAAAATCAACAGTGAAAGGATGTGTTTTGTCATTTTGACTGCTAAATAGTGGTAAATATTGAAAGCATTAATATACTTCAAAATAGTATAAAAACACCTTTCCAAGATAAAGAGATTGAATCCTGTATACACCCCACTAAGCTTAGAATAGAAAATAGTCACAAAGCGTAGCCTACCCGGCAAGTAAAAATTCCTCCAGGCTTTCATATTATGAAAGCAGCAACCTAAAGGATTTGTAATCCTGACCAGTAACTCATTCTTCCCGGAGCGAGGTAGCAGGATTTAACCGAACGATCTTGTAAGCATGGAACATTACTATGATCAGGGAAAAGGCAAGAACGATGATGCCTGTAACCGGGAAAACCCAGTACTCGATCTCGATCCTGACAGGATATCGCTGCAGGTATAAATAGAGCAACCACCAGCTGATTGGCGAGGTTAGGATAAAAGCAAGTAGTACCAGGAGCGCAAAATCTTTTGATATCATCAGTAGTATATCTGTAACAGCGGCGCCAAAAACCTTGCGAACTCCTATCTCTTTTGTTCT
>JBGSYX010000001.1:0-2286 GCA_041750735.1 Cyclobacteriaceae bacterium | reverse complement strand
TATCAATCATTAATTCACTTGGTGAGCTGGTATGGCAATACAGATTTCCATCACACAACCAAACCACTATTAGCTGGGATGGCAGGGATTTGTCGGGTAGAAATCTTGAGAATGGCTTGTACCTGGTTAATGCTGCATCGGATAATAATACTGCTTCTGCAAAAATTTTAAAAATTATTGAGTAGTTTTTTATCTCTGAGATTTTTTAAATGGATCTATTAATAATTGATTTAAAATACAGAACTTACGCATTGATTTCAAAATATTATTTCTAACTTAGTGCGTTAACTTTTTAGTCTAAACTATGAAAGATTTTCAATTGCCAAAGTATATCAGTATTTCAAACTCAATTATTGATCGTATTCAAAGAAACGAACTCTTACCGGGTTCAAGGATTCCATCTGAAAATGAGATTATCAGGAATTTCAATGTAAGCAATACTACCGCCCGAAAAGTGCTTCAGGAAATTGAGAATGGCGGATGGGCTGTTAAAATTCAGGGTAAGGGAACCATAGTTCAGGACTTTATTGTGGGTCGTACGGCATCGAAAATTCTTAGTTTCACTAAAAACATGAAAGATCAGGGGCTGGTACCTTCTACCCGCCTTATCGATTCGGAGATTATAAAAAGCGATATTCAGGTAATAGTCGGAGGTAAGTTTTATGTTATTAAAAAGCCCGTATTTAAAGTCAGAAGGCTTCGTTTAGCAAACGACCTGCCAATGATGCACGAAACCCGGTATATCTCGATGGTCTATTGCCCGGATATCAACGGAAAGAACCTTGAGAGTTCGTTATACTCTATATACAGTGATGTTTATAACCTGAGCATCTCAAAAATCGAGCAGGATTTATCTGCAATTCTACTTGACAGTTTTTCCAAGAAGATTTTTGATATTAGAGGAAATGCACCCGGAATGAGGGTTGACGGTATCACTTTTTCCGATAACGAAAGAATTCTTGAAGGCGAGGTTTCCATTTACAGAGCAGATAAATATAAGTTCTCAGTGCAGGCGGTACCATAGCTGCATGCCGGAATAATATCAAAATAATTTTGGGTTTTCGGACTCATTTCACAAATAAAACAAAAATGAATAAATCATATAGCAAGGATTTTCTTTTGTCTCTTTATACTACGATGTTTAAAATCAGACATTTTGAAGAGAATGGTGTGAAATTATACAGGCAAGGTCATATTCGGGGATATTTCCACCCGTATTGGGGACAGGAGGCCATTGCTACCGGGGTGTGCGCTGCAATGTCTGCTTCCGATTATATAACAAGTACCCATAGAGGCCACGGGCATTGTCTGGCATGGGGAGCCGATCTAAACCTTATGTTTGCTGAACTTTTAGGAAAAGAAGCAGGTTATTGCAAAGGTTTGGGAGGCTCAATGCACATTGCAGACTATACCAAAAATAACCTTGGGGCAAATGGAATTGTTGGATCCGGCGTCCCAATTGCTGTTGGTGCCGCACTTGGCATATCCATAAGGGGTGAGAAAAATATGGTGACCACATTTGTGTCCGACGGTGGCTCCAACATTGGCTCCTTCCTCGAGGGCCTCAATTTAGCCGCTGCCTGGAAACTTCCTGTGCTTTTTGTTATCGAAAATAACCAGTATGCCGTTTCTACTCCAATTGAACAATCTACTGCCGAAACCGAACTGTATAAAAGAGGAATTGGCTTTGGCGTCAAAAGTGAACGCGTTAACGGTAACGACATGCTTGAAGTCTATGAAACTGCCAAAAAATATGTTGAGGCATGTAAAAATGGTGAAGGTCCTTTCCTTATGGAGTGTCTGACTTTCAGAAAGGCGGGCCACCACATTAACGACCCGGGATTGTATTTGCCTAAAGATAAAGTTGATTACTACGCTTTGAATGATCCCTTGAAAATTGGAGTAAAATATTTGAAAGATTTGGCAGGACTTACTGATGACAAGATCGCTCTCATCGAAAGCCTGTCCCTGGATGAAATAAAAGCTGCAGTGGAATTTGCAATGGCAAGTCCGGAAATGTCAGCATCTAAATTCTTAAAGTTTGTGGAGGAATATTAAATGAATAATAAAATAGCCAAATCCCGCGAAATAATGTACCGGGATGCATTGAACGAAGCCTTGCGTGAAGAAATGATCCGTGATAAATCGGTTTTTATCATGGGGGAAGGCATCGCAGAGAGGGGAGGCTCCTATAAAGTTACCGTTAACCTCCTGGAAGAGTTTGGCCCGAAAAGGGTTTTCGACACTCCCATATCGGAAAATGGTTTTACGGGTGCGGGCGTTGGT